>JADFGH010000339.1 GCA_022567775.1 Pseudomonadota bacterium
CTCACCGCATCCTTGCAGGATGAGGCGGCGGCCTGCTTTGCCGCCACCGGGCATAAAGTCCGCTGGTTTACCGATCTTCAATACGCTGCCAAAAGCTGGGATCGTGAGCGCCGGGTGATCGCCAAAATCGAGTACTCGATCCACGGGGTCAATCCGCGTTATGTGGTGACCAACCTTGAAGGCGATGCACAGCAGCTGTACGACAAGCTTTACTGTGCCCGCGGCGACATGGAAAACCGCATCAAGGAAAGCCAGCTGGATATGTTCGGCGATCGAACTTCCTGTCAACGCTGGTGGCCGAATCAGTTCCGGCTGTTGCTCTCCTCACTGGCCTACACACTGATCGAGGCGATCCGGCGTTTGGCATTGCACGGTACCGAGTTGGCACGAGCCTATGTCGGTACCATCCGCTTGAAGCTCTTTAAGATCGGTGCAGTGATCTTAATCAACACCCGACGTATCCGCTTCCTCCTGGCCAGCGGCTGTCCCTATAAAGAACTTTACTTCCTGGTCGCGCATCGACTCGCGCCCGGATAAATCCGGGCTAACAAAAACGCAGCGTGTTGAAAAACACACGCTGGATACTTTTGCCCGAAAAACGTCTGCAACACGAAAATCGCTGCTGCGATGGCATGGTCACCCAGCATCAACAACTCATCCGCAGTGATCGGCGATGACAACACATTGACCGGCCGGCATCGGCACAAAATTGCCCTAAAATCGATCACTCATGCAATATGCAGGCTAGCGGGCAGTCAGGTTTGCCTGCCGCACCACGAACGCGCGGATCGCCTCTGCGTCCTCATCGCTGAAGATCGGTGCAAACGAAACCATGCCACGTTCAGCGAGCGCGCCCTCCATTACCACGCTGTGCCACGCTGCAGCATCGGCGGCAAATGCCGAATGCCTGAGGTCCGGCAGAACGCCGCCCGATATCGCGCCAACGCCATGACAGACCGAGCAGATGCGGGTGTAGTGGGCCGCGCCGGCCTGCACCTGCCCATCACTGCCAAAATCGTCCGCTGGTGGTGGCGGCGCCAGCCGTTCGGGCAACGCCGGTAGCTCGGCGTCCCCGCCAAGTTTGAATGCGAGTACACGACTGACGTTGCGCTTCGTCCCGTCCGGATTCACGACAGGCCCGAGGAACAAGGCATCAATTCCACCCCAGCCGGCGACCACCACCAGGTACTGCTCGCCGTCGACAGAATAGGTCACCGGCGGTGCCAGGATGGCGGTTTGTGTCGGCGCGGACCACAGACGCTCTCCCGTCGCATCGTTGTATGCGACCAGTTCCTCGTCAGAGTTGCCCTGGAAAACCAGGCCGCCTGCCGTTGACAAGAGGCCGCCATTTTCAATCGTCGTTTGCGTTACACGCCAGACTTCCTGCTGAGTCACCGGGTTCCAGGCCAGCAGCTGACCCTGGTATTCCGGGCCCCACTCCGGGGGAAGCTGGTTAATTTCTGCTACGGGATCCCAGAAATTCACGCCGAGATTCATGCCGATGGCCTGGGCCTTATAATTCTCGTCGAGTCTGTAAATAAATGGTTCCTGCTGCGCGGGGATGTAGACAAGACCCGTGTCCGGGCTGTATGACATCGGGTGCCAGTTATGTGCGCCGCCAGGTCCCGGCGTAATTTTCATGGCGGACCCAGTGTCGTCGTAGCGCGCACCCTGCACTTCGACCGGGCGGCCGGTCTCCATGTCGATATGTGTCGCCCAGTTGGTCGGCATGATGTTTTCGGCGGATAGTAATTCGCCGGTCTCGCGGTCGAGTACGTAGAAGAACCCGTTTTTTGGCGCCTGCATGATTACGCTGCGTTCGCGGCCATCGATTTCGATGAGTTCAGCAAGGGCATCATCGTCATCGATCTGAGTTGACGAGAGAACAGTTCCAAACTCAATATCACCCTGGTGATCATCGTAGAGCGATTCAATCAGTCTGGTTTGGGAAAGCTGGAGGCTGACCATGCGTGTTTCACTCGGGTTCGAGCATTTCCTGGAGCTTTGTTTTGATCCGACCCCATCTCTGACGGACTGATGACGAGGACATTCCGAGACAATCTGCAGTGACGCTGTGGGGCGTGTCACTGAGCCAGAGTGCCAGAATCTGGCGGTCGATCGGGTCGGACAGGGCGCGAAGAGCGCGATCGATGACCATTTCGCCTCCGACTGCCGAGTAAGACTCCGCTTCATTGAGCCGGCCCAGGAAATGCTGAGCGAAAGGGCTGTCTTCGGCCTCTGTGCTCTTGAGACGGCGAAAGATACGGGCCTTGTCAATCAGGGCGTTCTCCGTGATACGGAAAACGAGGGACCAGAGCTGCGCCTCGCTTGCGGCCATCATCTGGCCCGAGCCGACGAACTGATCCAGCCTTCGGCCCACAGTGGAGAGGACTTCCTGAGAGTCGAAGATGCGTCTCATCTCCGGAGCGAGTTTGCCACGGATGCGGCGGCGGATTCGCTCACCGAATCGGTCGATGAACTCTGCCGCGGCGAGGCGGTCTCCGGACCTCATGCCTATGAGAAGGTCTTCGACCGGGGACCTGGACAGAGGAATCTGCGGCAAGTCCGCGGGGCCCTTACAGGAGGGAGGGGGTTCGGGGATCGAAACCGATCTGGGATTGTGTTGAGTCGTTGAATGCATCGCGAGGATTACCGAAAAAAAAATATAGAAACCTGTCACACGGCCAGTATTTCAACCGCCCCTATCTGATGGAAGCCTCCAGGTATTGGTCTGCGAGGCTCGTTGCGAATCTCCATCGTCTTCGAGAATGAGGGCCCTGTCATGGTGCGCCAAGAACAACAGAATCCTATCAGAAACCGTTCGGCAGAGCAAGGAAAATCATTTGACTCAAAATTGAGTCAAAGCCTTTGGGGTATGTTTGGTTTCCGGGCTCAGATTGGCATCGTTGCTGCGATGCTGTTGGTGGGTACCGGCAT
>JADFGH010000032.1 GCA_022567775.1 Pseudomonadota bacterium
GTTCCTGCCATCCTAACGGGCGGAACCGCCATCATGAAGGATCTGGGCCTGGATTTGGAAAAACTGGCCATCAAGGATCTGGGTCAGGCCAAGAAAATCCACATCGACGCAGACAACACGACCATCATCGAAGGGGCAGGCTCGACCAAAGGCATCCAGGCGCGCATCGCACAGATTCGCGGAGAGATCGAAACGACAACTTCGGATTACGATCGCGAGAAGCTGCAGGAACGCCTGGCCAAGCTGTCGGGCGGCGTGGCCCAGATCAACGTCGGCGCCGCCACCGAAACGGAGCTCAAAGAAACCAAAGCTCGCGTCGAGGACGCGCTGCACGCCACCCGGGCGGCCATCGAAGAAGGCATTGTTCCGGGCGGGGGCGTGGCGCTCCTGCGAGCCGGCGTGGTGCTCGACAAACTCAAGCTGGGCGGCGATGAGCAAGTTGGCGTGCGGATCGTGCGCGAAGCATTGACGGCCCCGATTCGGCAGATTGCTCAAAACGCGGGCGCGGAGAGCACGGTCGTTTTGCACAAAGTGTCGAAGCTGACGGGTTCGTTCGGTTACAACGCCGACTCGGGCGAATACACCGACCTCGTCGCGGACGGCGTGATCGACCCGACGAAGGTCACGCGCACCGCTCTGCAAAACGCCGCCAGCGTGGCCCGCGTGCTGCTCAGCACCGATTGTCTCATCACCGAGAAGCCTAAAGAAAAAAATGGGAACGGCGCCGCCGGCATGGGTGACGATGGCATGGCCGACATGGACATGATGTAAATCAAGACGCAATACCGAACTAGATACAGGAAAGGGATATCTCGATGGCTACTGCAACCGCAACCAAAGTGAAAATCAAGCCCCTCGACGATCGACTCGTCGTACAGCCGGACGATCCGGAAGAAGTAACCAGCGGCGGGATCGTGCTGCCGGACAGCGCCCGCGAGAAGCCGCAGCGCGGCAAAGTCATCGCCACCGGCCCCGGCAAACTGCTCGACAGCGGCAAGCGCGGCACGATGTCCGTCAAGAAAGGGGACTTTGTCTTTTACGGCAAGTACAGCGGCACCGAGGTCGAGGTCAACGATCAGACCTATGTGCTCGTACGGGAGAACGACATTCTCGCGATCGTCGATTGAGGATTGCGAAGAACCAGCGCGCGGCACTCATGCTGCTCGCGGCCACGCCGCCGGACTTCGGGCGTGGGCAGCGGCTGAATTCGAATGAACCACAGGAGTATTGATCAATGTCAAAACAAGTAATGCACGGCGGCAACGCCCGGCAAAACATGCTCGAAGGCGTGAGTAAGCTCGCCGCGGTCGTTCGCGTGACCCTGGGGCCGACGGGCAAGAACGTGATTTTAGAGAAGTCATTCGGCTCGCCCCGCGTGACCAAGGATGGCGTGACGGTCAGCAAGGAAATCGAGCTGCCCCAGCCGTTTGAAAACATGGGCGCCAAAATGGTCAATGAAGTCGCCACCAAGACCAACGACGTGGCCGGCGACGGCACGACCACAGCGGTGATCCTTGCGGAGGCCATCTGCCAGGAAGGCCTGAGAAACGTGACCGCGGGCGCCAATCCGATGGCTCTCAAGCGCGGCATCGATCTGGCCGTCAGCGCTGCCGTCGAGGGCATCAAGCGCATGTCCAGGAAGGTCAAGGGCAGGGACGACATCGCCAAAATCGGAACCATCAGCGCCAACGGTAACGCCGAAGTCGGCGAGCTCCTGGCGGACGCCCTCGAGGAGGTCGGCACGGAAGGCGTCATCGAAGTGGAAGAAGGCAAGAGCCTGCAGACGGAAAAAGAAGTGGTCGAAGGAATGCAGTTCGACAAGGGCTTCCTGTCGCCCTACTTCATCACGGACCCCGGCTCGATGGAGTGCGTGCTCGAGAATCCGTACATCCTGATCCATGAAAAGAAAATCTCGAACTTGATGGAGTTCGTGCCGCTGCTCGAGAAGATCGCCACCACGGGCAAGTCCTTCGTCATCATCGCCGAGGACGTGGAAGGCGAGGCGCTGGCGGCTCTGGTGGTGAATCGGCTTCGCGGAGCCTTGCAGTGCGCCGCGGTGAAAGCACCGGGCTTCGGCGATCGCCGCAAGGCCATGCTCGGCGACATCGCCGTCTTGACAAAAGGCAAGATGATCAGCGATGACCTGGGCATCAAGCTCGAGAATGTTGATTTGAGCAATCTGGGCCGGGCCAAAAAGATCGTGATCGACAAGGACGCGACCACAATTATCGAAGGCGCCGGCGGCAAGGCCGACATCAAGGCGCGGTGCGATGAACTCCGAACGCAGATCGAAAAGACCACCAGCGACTACGATTCAGAGAAACTGCAGGAGCGTCTGGCCAAGCTGGTCGGCGGGGTCGCGGTCATTCGAGTCGGCGGGGCCAATGAAATCGAAGTCAAGGAGCGGAAAGATCTGGTTGACGACGCCTTAAACGCCACCAAGGCTGCTGTGGAGGAAGGTGTCGTGCCGGGCGGCGGAACAGTGTTCCTGAAGGTTCAGGATAATGTCGAAGCCGTTCGCAGCAAGGCCAGGGGTGACGAAAAGACGGGCATCGACATTGTGCTGCGGGCGCTCGAAGCCCCGACGCGCCAGATCTGCGAAAACACCGGCGTGGACGGTGCGGTGATCGTGGAGGAGATTCGCGAGAAAGGTGGCATGTGGGGCTACGACGCCCAGAAGCACGAGTTCGTAGACATGATGAAGGCGGGGATTATCGACCCGGCCAAGGTGGCGCGCGTCGCGCTGCAGAACGCCGCCAGTGTCGCCGGACTGCTGCTGACGACTGATGTGCTCGTCACCGATTACAAAGAGGACAAACACGGCAAGATCGACGGTGCCGTGCGTTAACGCATGTTTCTGACTGATGTCGCCGAGAGGGGCGCCCGCCGAAGCGAGCGTCCCTCTTGCGTGTCTGCTCCGAGCCGCGAGCGAACGCACAAACCGAGCCGCGACGGTGAGAAATCGGTTTTCCGCAAGGTAAACCGGACCGCCCGGAGGCGTCCCCGCCACTTTGAATGCGCGCCGCAATGCCGGTGGAATACTGCCGGGCTCACGAATATTCCAGGCGATTTTCGTGAACTGCCTGGTCACGTCGGACTGGCCGGAACCCGGCGCCGCACCGAGCCCAATGTAATCAGAAAACACCGTGTTATCCGCCATGCCGGCAGTGACAACCATGGGAGATTTCGCTTTGTGGGCGTTGTATAACTGCCCACACATTTGTGCCGTACCAACCATGGCATGCACGTTCACGAATGCGGTCTTGCCGGTGACACTCGCATAGCCGTCGGCCATGGAAATAACGATGCCCTCGTGCAGGCCATTGATCAGCTGTATTCCCGGGGTATCGACGAAGGCGTCGAAGAAGCCGGTCTCAGTCGATCCGGGATTGGTGAACAGATACTCGACGCCGGATGCCTTGAGTTGCTCGATCCACAACTCGCCGCCGTTGCCAGTGAATGTACGATAGGCGCCCGCATCACCAACGCCTGGCAGTTCCGCCGCTTCCAGTTCGTCGATTATTCCCTCTGCAGCAGCCACGGTGAATCCGGCCGCCGCCATACTCTTGATAAATCCGCGTCGGGAGAGTCGATTGTCGAGCAGTTGAGCAACCAGTTCACGCATAACATCACCCCTTGCCGATGTCGCAGGATCACCTTGCCATCCTAATTAATCGTCAGGCGGGATGCGCCTCGGATACTACCTATATCGACCTGACAAGGCCTCGACGCGAAACGAAGATCACAATGTCATATCATTCACATCTGCTCATTCGACCATGCTGACTGCTGAGTACCTGTGTGGCGACGGAGCACACACCTGCAAGGATGCTTTCTGCATCGGGAGAAAACGATGAATCAACAGACCTATTGCGGCGTTTCGGCGGCGCTGTTCACGATCGTGGCGCTCGCGCACCTGACCAGGCTGTTTTATGGCTGGTCGGTCGAAATCGAGGCCACCGCAATTCCAATGTTGGTGTCATGGGTGGGATTCATCGGCCCAGGGGCCCTGGCCGTGTGGGGATTTCGCGAAGTTCGAAAAGCCGGCTGATGGCACTGGATTGCGTCGCTGAGAAAGGGTGGTAAGCATGTGGCCTGATCGCAGGTTGCTCGATCTGATCGGTACCGAACTGCCGTTGATTCAGGCTCCCATGGCAGGGTCGAGTGGGTCGGCGATGGCGATCGCCGTCAGCGAGGCGGGCGGACTCGGTTCGCTGCCTTGTGCCACGCTCGATGCAGCCAAGGCGCGTACAGAGATCGGGGTCATTCGGCAACACACGACAAAACCATTAAACGTTAACTTCTTCTGTCATGGTCCGCCCAAGCCGAACGCCGATCGGGATGCAGCATGGAAGGATCGGCTGGCAACGTACTATACCGAGCTTGGTCTGGATGCTTCTGCCGCCACCCCAGCCGTCAGTCTCGCCCCTTTTGATGGAGCAATGTGCGAGGTCGTCGAAGACCACAAACCGGAAGTCGTGAGCTTTCATTTCGGGCTACCCGAACAGGCGCTCCTTAGCCGTGTAAAGGCGTCCGGCTGCCTGGTCCTCAGCTCTGCAACCACGGTGGAAGAAGCACGCTGGCTCGAAGACCATGGTGCGGATGCGATTATCGCCCAGGGGTACGAGGCAGGCGGTCATCGTGGCATGTTTCTGACGGACGATATTGCGACGCAGCCAGGAACCTTTGCCCTGGTGCCACAGGTCGTCGATGCAGTGAAGGTGCCCGTGATCGCCGCCGGCGGTATTGCCGATGGGCGGGGTATCGCAGCAGCTTTCGCTCTTGGCGCCGCGGGCGTTCAAATCGGCACCGCTTATCTTTTCACGCCGGAGTCGTTGATCACGGATCTGCACCGTGCTGCATTACGGGCTGCGCGTGACAATCAGACTGCATTGACTAATGTGTTTTCCGGCAGGCCGGCGCGCGGGCTGGTGAATCGACTGATGCGTGAGGTCGGGCCGATGTCGGACCGGGCGCCAGCATTCCCGACGGCCGGCAGCGCCCTGGCGCCGCTGAAAGCAAAAGCGGAGGCGGCAGGGGCCAGCGATTTCTCTGCGCTGTGGTCGGGACAAGCGGCAAGCCTCGGACGCGACATCGGCGCCAGCGATCTGACCCGGCAGCTGGCCGCGAATGCAGAGCAACGGCTCAAAGCGCTGGTATCGACCGACCAGGTTAGCCACCTGAAGCAATGGCATGGACTCCTGCTCCCCTAAACGGCATCCAGGTGCCACACTGGTAAGGGTTACCACCAGTCAGCGAAGAACAGGAGTCCACCATCAAGCCTGGTAGAGTTGGAATAGATTTGGCAAGAAACGCTTGGATGGGTAACCTTAATTGCAAAATCGGTTCATTAAGCTATTGATTTCATAGGGCGGAAAACACGAAAAATGTCTCAGTAAGGGTGTAGTATCAATAGTCATGATCAGGCTGAAGACTGCATAAATGCTCAGGGCCAGGGACGGCCGGAATTTTAATGAAACCGCAGCAACAGCCGCTGCAACGACATGAGGCGACGGATACCGGAACGGAGTTATGGACTCTCAATCAGACCCCAAAACGCAAGAATCACTCGACCGACAGCAAAAGGTCCGTGTTGTCGAGGATGAGCTCGGTCACCAGGTATTGGCGGACACAATTAAAACCATCAAGTTAACCTTGATGAACACAGGGATTTTTTTCATGTCCAAGGAGCAACGGCGCATGATGAAACTCGCCGAGGCAGGCAGCGATGATGCCGATGAAGACCTGGAGATCATTAACGACAGCGGTGGATTTGATCCCTACGATACCACCAAATAATAACTGAATATTCACTGCCGCCCCGCAAAGCAAATGTGCTGAACCCTGAAGCTAATCGTTAACAGGACGTGCAGGCAAATTCATGCGTTGCAATCATGTTAATCGCCCGCTGGGGCGGGCTCTTGCGAAACGATCGACGGATATATCGTAGCCCTCTACGTCACCGCCGAATTTTTCGCGAATCACCCACGGCAGGTCGTTATGCCCGTCAACGATGGGGGCGCTTTGCAGGATCCTCCTTGCGCGCTCGAGTGCCGCTCAAGACCGCATACCGGAATTTACCAAAACGTTACATCCCAGCACGCACATAAGCCCTTGAAACTGCTAGCCTAGTCGGTGTCATGGGCAGGCAGATCAGCATCCTCGTCATTGAAGACGAAGAGGCCATCCGGGAGGGCCTCATCGACGTGCTCGTATTTCATAAATACGCGGTCGACAGTGCCGCAACCGGTCCGGAAGGGCTCGAAAAAGCGCTGACGGGCAAGTTCGACCTGATATTGCTCGACATCATGCTGCCCGGCATGGATGGCTATGAAATCTGCGACCGTATCCGTGCCGAGGACCGCAAACAACCCATCATTATGCTGACGGCCAAGACCTCGGATGACGAGATCATCCATGGTCTCAAACTCGGTGCCGACGACTATGTACCGAAACCATTCTCGATCCAGCAGCTCGTGTTACGGATTGAGGCGGTGCTCAGACGCTCCGAGGTGGGTATTGAGCAGGCCAGGACGATCAACCTGGGTAATGTCGAGATCGATACCGAGAACCTGACGGGTCGAAACGGCAGCGAGGAAATTACCTTCACACGGCGCGAGATCGAGCTCCTGAGCTATCTCGCCCAGCACCCGGATCGGCCGATCTCAAGAGAGGAATTACTTTTAAAAGTATGGGGTTATGCAAGAAACCTCGACATAGAGACAAGAACGGTCGACATCCATATCGCCAAGCTCAGGCGCAAGATCGAGGCGGACCCCAAGGCGCCCGAAAACCTGGTCACGGTGCGTGGCGCGGGTTATCGCCTCGTGACCGCAGGCAGCTAATGCTGCCCGGGACTCTTATTAAAGGCTTCGATAAAGGCCGCCTCAGGAACCTGCTGGCCCTGTTTTTCCTGGCACTGGCCGTGCCGACCGGCGCCTTGATCTGGCAGGCATACAGTCAGCTCAAATGGGAGGCGTTTCATCAATACCGCGGACTTGCCGAGAATCTGACCGGCCGTGTCGATGCGCAATTGATCGACATGATCGATACCGCGGACGCGCGCTCGTATGCCGATTACACCTTTCTGAATGTCACTGGCGAGACCAGGTTCAATTTCGTACAACGCTCACCGTTGTCGGCCTATCCCGTGACAGAAGACCTGCCCGGCGTCATCGGTTATTTCCAGGTCGACACCCATGGTGCGTTCACTACTCCGCTCCTGCCGCCTGAGGGCACTGACGCGGAAAAACTCGGTATCGGGCGCAACGAGTTCAACCAACGGCTGCAGCTTGCCCAGGAAATACAGGCAATCCTTGCCGACAACCGCCTCGTGCAACCAAGACCTGGGCCTGGTCTTCGCCGCGACCTGAATGTGTTACCGGCAGCAGCCAGGACCGGCCTCGAAGAAGCAGAAAAAGAGGCGGATGATTTCACAAATGGGGCCTTTCGATCCAGGCAGCTGGCATCGGTGGCCGAACCGGAAGCGGCGGCGATACAGACTGTGTCATTGGCTGCAGAGTTACAGGGGTCCATAGCCGGTGGTTTTCTCGACCAGACCCCTGCCGACAAGGATGCTGTCGATGAACTCGAGGCCAAACAGCGGCTCGGCGCAGCGAGTGCAGACGTAGCCTACAGTCAGCAGGCGTTCGACCAGCTCAATCAACCGCGGGAAAACCTGCCGGTCAGTTCCGCGGTCATCGGCACACCGGAGTTCGATAACGGGACTGGCGAGGCCCAGGCTGAGAATGAACGCCTCAATACGATTGGCAAGTTAGCGGATTTGAAGCTTGATGCCGCATTGCAGAAAAAAAGCGAGAGCATCGAGCGTACGCAGGAGGCACAGCGATCCAATCCCGGCAGAGCCGCTGCACCGAGTCGCGCAAAACGCCGTGAGCAGATTGCCCTGCCGGAAACTGCGCCGCCCGCAGACAGACAGACAATACAAAACGTTGCTGGTCTGAGCGACCTGCGCATCAGCACTTTCGAAAGCGAAATCGATCCGCTGGAGTTCAGCCTGCTCGACAGCGGTCATTTTGTGCTCTTCAGAAACGTCTGGCGCGAGGGTGAGCGCTACATCCAGGGATTGCTGGTCGATCAGAACGCGTTTGTCTCCGCTGCGATTGAAAGGGCGTTCTACGATTCGCCCCTCTCGGCCATGTCGAACCTTATCGTCGGCTACCAGGACGACGTCATCCGCTTCTACCCGGGCCCCGCGAACAGCAGTTACCCCGGCAACGCGGGAGAAATGCAGGGTGCCCTCCTCTACAGCAACCGCTTGTCCACGCCCCTGGACAGCCTGGAACTCATCTTCAGCATCAATCGCCTGCCACCGGGTCCCGGCGCCACCCTTTTGGGCTGGGTCACCTTCGTACTGGCGATGGTGTTCGCCGGTGGCTTCCTCGCGCTGTACCGGCTGGGAGTGAGCCAGATCAACCTTGCCCGGCAGCAGCAGGATTTTGTCTCGGCAGTGAGCCATGAGCTCAAGACACCACTGACGTCGATTCGCATGTACGGAGAAATGCTCAAGGAAGGCTGGGCGGACGAAGAAAAACGGCAGAGCTACTACGAGTTCATCCACGACGAATCAGAGCGCCTGACGCGAATGATCAGCAACGTACTGCAGCTCGCAAACATCACACACAATGAACCTAATTTCGATCTCAAGAGAATTAATGTCGGCGAACTGATGAGCAACATCGAGTCAAAGATCGCCAACCAGGTCGAACGTGCGGACTTCGAACTCAACTTCAATCGTAATGAAGATGCTGACAACGCAACGATCAACATCGATGGAGACTGCTTCGCGCAGATCATCATCAATCTCGTTGACAACGCGATCAAGTTCTCAAAAAATGCTGACAACAAAATGATCGACATTGGCAGCAAGCTCACGGGCGACAAACAGATACAGTTCACTGTCAGGGATCACGGTCCCGGCATCCCCAGGGACCAGATGAAAAAGATCTTCAGACTTTTCTATCGCACGGAATCTGAATTGACCCGTGAAACCGTCGGTACCGGCATCGGCCTCGCCATCGTGCACCAGTTAACGACGGCGATGCACGGCAAAGTGGATGTCGTCAATGCGAAGCCCGGCGCAGAATTCCGAATCTCATTCCCCACATGTGAAACCTGATCGCCCGCTAGGGCGGGCTCCTACAAATTTATCGTAGGAGCCCTTCCTAAGCGGGTGATGACGAGTGCATTTACTGTACGCTTTTTGATCCTGTAGAGTCAGCATCAATACGTTAAGATCCACCAGATGAAACTTATTCGCGACCGGACGAAAGAACACTCGCCGATGGTATTGCTGACCTTACTCAGCATTGTCCAGGCACTGGCACTGGAACTGCTGTGGTCGCAAGTTCGGGAATCCGCTTACCTGTTCGATATGTCCTGGCCTGCGCTGCTTACCTGGATTCAGGTTGCCGCCAGCTTTTTGGGCATAGTCGTCATCTGGGTTGTATACGCCAGCATCACGATGCGCTTTCGCTGGGTGCCCTCCACGAGCGACTCGGTGTATCCATTTATCATCGGCGTGCTCGAATTCACACTCGTCGAGACGCTCTCGCCCGAATACATGGGATGGTGGTTTGTTTGCCTGGCACTTATATTCGGACTAATGACCTGGGTCAGTCACATGACTATGCGCCGCGCCAGACTCGATGGCGAGAACGACGAATTTTTCACCAGCCTGGAGCCGGCGACGCCTCGCGATTTCTATCCCGCGTTCATCATTATCTTCGGTCTTATCCTGGTGGGCGCATACCTTACCGTCAGCGGTGACAGGGGAATTGTCGCATTGATCGCCGTAATAGCCGCGCTTGCCGTTCTCGTGAGACAGCTGATTGTCACGGCGCGATTCTGGGAAATGTCTGTCGCGGACTAACAGCGTTACGGATGGACTCCGGCAGCACGCAGCGAAAACTCGATCAAAAGCAGCCAGCAGACCTTCTGCACGCTAGAGTACCCGGGGGCCGTCCGGATAGGCCCGCATAAAGCACAACACCTCGTGGAAACGCTCAAGATGAGGCGCGGTTTCAAACCGCACCCCGGACAATTCGTCGAGCAATTCGGCCTTGTAGCTGTCTGATTGTTCGTCGAATTGTTCTTTGACCGCTTCGAGCATGGTCAGAATCGAGGGTGCAGAACGGGTCATAAGGCGGTCTAACTTTTACCAAAATCAGCCGAAGGACAGCATTGACGTTTGCTCATGGGGATCCGTGTGCCGAATGAATGCACCATTATTATGCTGTTGCCTGTTTATACTGCGCTAACCGGATCAGTGGATTGTGCATTACGTGACGGCACCTGTCTCATGAAAATCATGAAGTACCTGGCGATCGCCCTTGGTCTTGTCGCCATCCTGCTGGCGACGGCGTGGTTCCTGCGCAACTCGATTATTCAGCGGATATCGAATCCGCTGCTGCAGCAATACGGCTTGAAGGTGACCGATGTGTCCCTTGACGCATTGGCAACCAGCAATGCCAGCATCGGTTCCCTGCAACTCAAGCACCTGAACGGCACGACCATTTCGATAGATAATCTGACGCTGCCGCTCGGCAAAGCATCGCGCGGCTTCAAAACCTACACTGCCGAAAAAGTTACCATCGAGCTGCCGCCCGGCCAGGAAAACCAATCACCCGGGCTGGCCCGCCTGCTGGAGCAGTTGCTTGCATTGCCCTCGCAGCTGCCGAACACCGAAGTCATCGTCACTGAACTCAGCACATCGCCCTACCCCACGATCCGCAACATTCGATGGCAGTCGGCGGAAAACAATCAGCAACTATCGCTGCTCATTGAATCGACTTTGCTGACGACAAGAATTACCCGGTCAGATCCGGCAAATCACATACTGGATGTTGCGTTCAGGGATGCCGCCGGCTTGGCGGCAGAACAGTCGATCTCGATCAACATTCATCAGACTGACGATGGTTTGACTCTGAACGGCACCTCGACACTCGATCTGCCACTCTGGACGCCGATCATCGCCATGCTTGGCGCCGACTCCGTCGATATCGAGTCAGGATCGGCTACGTTGCGCTTCGATACCGAATTCCTGTACGACATCAGTCAGATGCCTGACGTGACTGCTGAAATCGCGCCGACATCACCGCTTGAACTTACTTATTCGAGCACGCCCGATGTGATCACCTCGGTCACTGTCGAATCA
>JADFGH010000340.1 GCA_022567775.1 Pseudomonadota bacterium
GCAGTGCATTAAGGGTATCCGCCAGGCGCTGGATAAAGATGATACGCGTGAGCCGAAGTATTTAGAGACCATTCACGGCCGCGGCTACCGGCTGATGGTGCCTCTCAGAATTCCGGAGCCGGAAACTCCTGAACCCACGCGCATGCAAATTCCCAAGACATGGTGGGTCGCCGGCGCGGCAGCAATATTGGTACTTGCCTACATATGGATCCAACGAGACGAGACAACTGGTGCTGATGCAGGCATTGAGTCCGTTGTGGTTACGCGCTTCGTCAATATGAGCGGCGAGGAATTCCAGTACCTGGCCGACGGCTTTGCGGAGCAACTAATCAGCACGCTGTATCAAGTTCCCGATTTGCGAATCAAGAAGGGAAGTTTGCCAGCGGAGGATGAATCGGGGGAAGAAATTACGGAACAATACAGCGTTGGTTCGGTTGTCCGTGGCAGCGTCCAGCATCTGGATGGTCATGTGAAAATTACAGCCAGGATCGAGGACAGCGATGATGTGAATCTGTGGGCCGGCACATTTAACGGCACTGTTGAGGAAATGTTCAGCCTGCACGAGCAGGTCGCTACAAAAGTTCGCGATGCAATCGTTGGAGAATCTGAGGGGATGGTCACCGCATCCAGCAAACCGTCTGGTTCCGTATCTTACCTGCGATACTTGCTTGGCCAGTCCTTCCTGGCAATAAGAGACAAGAATTCCCTGGACAAGGCCACGGAACTATTTCTGGAATCGATAGAAATCGACCCGGGGTACGGTCCCGCCTATCTCAATCTTGCCAACACCTACATGCTCTTGCACGACTACGGCTCCGGGTCCGCAATGTTCGATCTTGCGATCGCCACCGTCGAAGAAGGCGTCAGGCAGGACCCGCAGATTCATGATGCTGCGCAGACTGTTCACGGATACGTGCACACAAAACGCGGCAACTGGATGGCGGCGACTGAAGCCTTTGAAATAGCGATTAACAGCGCGGTGGAGTACCCGCCGTCACATCATTATTACTCGCGCTTGATGGCGGCCGTAGGCCGCGTCGATAAGTCGTTTGAAGCAGCGAAAACCGCATGGGAAATGGACCCAACTGACCCGGTGCTGAACAGTCAGCTGGCGATCGCTTGTTTCTGGAAAAACGATATAGACTGTGTCAGACGATATTTCGAAATCGCCAATACGATGGGGCTTGACGCGCCGATTCATCAGCTCAGTTATGCCTTGTTCCTTATTCGTGACAATCGCCTTGATGAGGCGCGGGACATAGCCAGGCGTGCCATGACGCTCTACCAGATAGACGCAAGCTGGGTTGACCCGGTCTTTGACGAACTGGCGCGATCCCCGAAATCCGAATCATCACTTGCGGTTTTGCAGGAGTATTCTGCTCGAAACGTGATTCCGGAGACTGCGTTGGTGATATTCTGGATCCTGGCCGGACAGGCTGATCGAGCGATGGAGATGGTCTGGAAGCTGGTTGATGATCCGAGCTTATTTGAGCTTGAATTGATCTACCTCGACGAATTCCGGATCCTGCGTGAGCACGCAGATTTTCCACGATTACTCAATGAACTGGGACTGACGGATTACTGGCAGAGTGTCGGGTGCAAGTGGGAGGATGACGCGGTCACCTGCGATTGAATCCGAGACGTCCAAAAATCCTTGCAAAGAATTCTTGATTGTTGACAATACCGCGCCTGAATCGGCTCGCGCCGAAGGAATTTCATTAATGTCGCTAAAGATAAGTTCTCGCCACGAATGGGTTCGCAGATCCGAGCTTCGTTCGATGAGCGTCGAATGCGAAAAGGTTGGCGGAGTCAACCTGTCGCAAGGCGTTTGCGATCTGCAGGTTCCGGAGTCGGTTCGGAAAGCGGCGCATGCGGCGATCGAAGCGGGCCATAACAGTTACTCTCGACACGACGGTACGGCGGTGCTGCGCGAGGCAGTTGCCGCATATTACCAGCGGCGGGCCGGGCTAGCTGTTGATCCGGAGACCAACGTCGTCGTGAGTTCGGGGGCAACCGGGGCCCTGTACTGCGCTTGCCTGGCGCTGCTCGAACCGGGCGACGAAGTCATCCTGTTCGAACCGTATTACAGCTACCACCGGAGCACATTGCTGGCGACGCAGGCGGTTCCCGTATTTGTGCCAACGTCGATGCCGGACTGGTCGTTTTCGATGGACGACCTGGCAAACGCGGTTACAGAAAATACGCGGGCCATCATTATCAATACGCCGTCCAATCCGTCCGGCAAAGTCTGGAGCCGGTCTGAGCTCGAGCAGATTGCCGCGTTTTGCCAAAAGCACGACTTGTTCGTGTTTACCGACGAAATTTACGAGCATTTTGTATTTGACGGCCTCGAGCACATCAGTTTCGCGTCACTCCCTGGCATGTGGGAGCGCACGATAACGATTTCCGGATTGTCGAAAACTTTCAGTATCACCGGCTGGCGCATCGGTTACTGCGTGTGCGCGGAGAAATGGGCCGGGGCAATCGGCAATTTCAGCGACCTGGTTTATGTCTGTGCACCGACGCCATTGCAACTCGGTGCAGCGGCAGGACTGGTGGAACTCGACGATGAATACTTCCAGAAACTTTCGGCGAAGTACCAGGCTAAACGCGAACGTCTTTGCAACGCACTGGCCGAATCCGGACTGACGCCCTGCGTCCCTCAAGGGGCCTACTACGTGCTCGCTGATGTTTCGTCGCTTCCCGGCGACGACAGTAAGGCCCGGGCCATGTACCTGTTGCACGAAACCGGTGTGGCGAGCGTGCCCGGGGAAACCTTTTTCACCGGTCCGGAGGGCAAAACCATCGTGCGCTTCTGTTTCGCCAAGGAAGACGATGTCATCGAGGATGCGTGCAGGCGCCTCGAGGCGCTGACTGCACCCGCTGCCAAAATCATCCGCGCCACGTAGAAGCGGCCTCCC
>JADFGH010000341.1 GCA_022567775.1 Pseudomonadota bacterium
GGTTGCGCGCCGCGACCCTGGTAGGGGTCTCAATTCCAGGCAGCTTCCTGCTCGGGATACTCGTCATCACCTCATTCGGTGTCACGATCAACATGATGGTGTTGTTCGCACTGATCATGGCGGTCGGCCTCCTGGTTGACGGTGCAATCGTCGTTACCGAACTTGCTGATCGTCGCATGGCCGAAGGCATCGAACGCCACGATGCGTATTCGAGTGCTGCACGCCGCATGTCGTGGCCAATCATTGCATCAACCTGCACCACGCTCGCGGCTTTTGTGCCGCTGGTTTTCTGGCCCGGCATTATGGGCGAGTTCATGAAATTTCTGCCGATCACCCTGGTCGCCGTGCTCAGCGCATCTTTACTCATGGCCTTGTTATTTGTGCCGACGCTTGGTTCGATGTTTGGCAGCACCGGCGCAATCAATGCGGATGCCAGGCGAAATCTGACCGCGGCGGAAACCGGTGACCTCGACACGGTAACCGGCGTTACCGGCAGCTACATTCAGTTCCTCAAGAAATCGCTGCGCCATCCCTGGATCAATCTTGGTGCAGTGTCGCTGATCCTGGTCGGCATCTACGTCGCGTTTTTTACTTTCGGTCGCGGCGTCGAGTTGTTTCCCGATATCGAACCTGAATTCGCGAATCTCGACATTCATGCCCGGGGAGACCTTTCGATCGATGAAAAGGACGTGCTCGTGCGCCAGGTTGAAGCCTACGTGCTCGGCCATGATGAAATTGAGAGTGTCTATGCGAAAACAGGTGCAATGGGTCGCGGTGCAGCCGAGGACCTGATTGGTTCATTGACCTTGAATTTCGTCGAGTGGGACGAGCGCCGCAAAGCAGACGTTATATTGCGTGAAATACGCGAAAGCGTATCGGGGCTTGCCGGTATCAGGGTACAGACGCGCAAGGCCGAAGATGGCCCGCAGCAGGGTAAACCGATTCTGATCGAACTCTCCTCGCGTGCTCCCGACATGCTCGGGGCCGCAACCGGGCGGGTACGCGCGGCACTGGAATCCATAGACGGCGTATTCAATGTCGAAGATACGCGGCCGATGCCGGGTATTGAATGGCGGATCGAAGTGGACAGGGCGCAGGCCGCAAAATTCGGCGCTGATATCACGCTGGTCGGCAACATGATCCAGCTCGTCACCAACGGCATCAAGATCGGTGAATACCGTCCGGACGACGCCGAGGATGAAATCGACATCCGCGTCCGCTATCCGTACGAAAGCCGCAGCCTGGACCAGATCGACTCACTACGGATACCGACGAACGAGGGTTTGGTACCGATCAGCAATTTCGTCAAGCGCGTTGCGGCCAACAAAGTCAGTTCAATTCAGCGCACCAATTTGCGCCGAACGATGCGGGTTGATGCGGATGTCGAAGAGGGCTATCTCGATGCCGACATCGTTGTGGAGATGGCCGAGATACTGCCGTTTCTCGATATCGATCCCGCCGTCAGCGTCACCTTTCGCGGCGGTAACGAAGATCAGCAGGAGGCGACTGCATTTCTAGGCAAAGCCATGATGATCGCCATCGCGGTCATGGCAATTATCCTGGTGACCCAATTCAACAGTCTGTTCCAGGCGCTCCTGATCCTGACGGCGGTCCTGTTTTCCACTGGCGGCGTTCTGCTTGGCCATCTGATCATGGATAAGCCTTTCGGTATCGTCATGAGCGGTGTCGGCGTAATTACACTGGCCGGCATCGTCGTCAATAACAACATTGTGTTTATCGACACCTACAATGTTTTGCGCAGCCGTGGCACCAGAGCCTTCGAAGCAATACTCAGAACCTGTGCCGTTCGCTTGCGGCCGGTATTGCTGACTACGGTGACAACGATTCTCGGACTGTTGCCGATGGTTTTTGCTCTCAACATTGACCTGATCAAAAGAGAAGTTTCCGTTGGTGCGCCGTCAACTCAGTACTGGACGCAGTTGTCATCTGCGGTAGCGGGCGGCCTGGCATTTGCGACTATCCTGACGCTGTTTCTGACGCCCAGCTTGCTGATGATCCAGGCCAACGTATCGGAGTACCTTGCACAGCGTCGCGCGAGGACGGGAACGCAGGCCGCCAGCACAATCTCCTGAGTCCTGATCGGCCCGGGTCCGGCCAGCTGGTGGCACGCGCAGGAGCGGCATCTTACCGCGATTCCTGGCGACCGGAGCACCGTCAATCGCGGCAAGATGCCGCTCCTGCGAAAACGTCCAAAACTGCGCGCACATAAGCGACAGCCTCCCGGTCGTTACCCAGCGGAACCCCCCCGGCATTTTTTCAATCCAATTTCACGCTTCAGGCATCTAATAGTATAGAAAGCCCCGAACCCGTCGTGGGCCAGGCACTTGCGTTATAGTTATATAGTGTTATACTCAACTATAACACCGTAACAACCTTGAACGGACTTTCGCATTTCGGTGAAATCAATGAGCCTTGAAAAAACTGCCATCGCGGCGCTGGCCGCAGCCCTCACTTTGGCCCTGACTGGCTGTGGTGTCGGCGAAGCCAAACCCACGACGACGGATGACCAGGCGACTGTAACGCTTCTGCCTGTCGAAGTTTCGTCGCCCACCAGGGCTGACATCTTCGCCACCTACCATACGACCACAACCATCAGCTCCGATGCGGAGGCACCGGTTTTGGCGCGGGTCGGCGGCGAGGTTGTAGAGATACTCGTCGAAGAAGGCGATCAGGTTTACCAGGGTCAGATCCTTGCACGTCTGGATGGCGATCGCCTGCGCCTGCAGATGCTGCAAGCAAAAGCGAGGCTGGAGAAAGTCAGCAAAGAGTACCAGCGCTTTGTCCGACTGCATGCAAAGGGACTCGTCAGTGCAAGTACGTCCGAAGGTCTCAAATTCGACATGGCGGCGCTCACAGCGGCTTACGAATTGCAACGTCTCGATTACGGGTACACGGAAAT
>JADFGH010000342.1 GCA_022567775.1 Pseudomonadota bacterium
GTGATCGTGCAGCAGGTGATTCAGCGGTTCGCGCCGTGGTCATCACGGGAGAGGGACGATTGTTCAGTGCGGGCGCTGATCTCAAAGGCAGTCTGGATCCTGAAAAAAGCATTGAGGACATGCTTCAGGCCGAGTACCGCCCGGTGTTTGAATCCATTGCAGGCATGGACAAGCCGGTGATTGCGGCAGTCACCGGATCAGCGGCAGGAATCGGCATGTCACTTGCGCTGAACTGCGATCTGTTGATCATGGCCGACAATGCTTTCCTGTTATCACCATTTACGACTATTTCACTGGTACCGGACGGCGGCCTGAACTGGCTACTCGTGCATCAAATCGGCTATCGGCGTGCATTCCAGCTCAGCATTGAATCCGAACGAATCGGTGCCGAACGCTGCGTGGAGCTGGGTCTGGCAAACAGGGCCGTGCCCGCGGAATCGTTGCAGGGTGAGGCCATCAAGTGGGCCAGGGCGTTGGCAGAACGTGCGCCGCTCTCGATCGCTGCGACCAAAAAAGCAATGCGTCACGCGAGCAGTGAATCCTGGGCCAGTACTTTCGATGTCGAGGCGCCGTTGCAGCAGAAGTTGCGACAAAGTGCGGACAGCGCAGAGGGTGTCGCTGCATTTCTTGAAAAACGCCAACCTGACTTCAAAGGCAAGTAATAGTTGTGCCGAGGCTAAAATGACAAACCGAAAAATATTTGATGAAGAGCATGAGATATTTCGCGATTCAGTGTGCAGCTTCCTGCAGAACGAGATCCAGCCACACAGTGACAAGTGGCATGAACAGGGCATCGTCGATCGTGAAGCTTATCTCAAGGCCGGCGAGCAGGGACTGTTGCTCATGTGGGCAGATGAACAGTACGGTGGCGCTGGTGTTGCCGACTTTCGTTACGAACAGGTGTTGATCGAAGAAAACGCTCGATACGGTGATGCCGGATTCTTCATGTCGCTCCACAGCAGGCTCGTGGGTCCGTACATCGGTGAGCTGGGAACTGACGAACAAAAGGCGCGCTGGCTGCCGAAATGTATTAGCGGTGAGCACATCCTCGCAGTGGCCATTACTGAGCCTGGGGCCGGCAGTGATGTAGCGAGCATTCGCACGAAGGCGGAGGATAAAGGCGATCACTGGCTGTTGAACGGCTCCAAGATCTACATATCGAATGGCATCAATGCTGACCTGGTTGTGGTCGTTGCAAGGACCGATCCGAATACCAGGCATGGTCTGAGCCTGTTCGTCGTAGAGGGCGGCATGGAAGGCTTCGAACGAGGCCGCAACCTCAAGAAAATGGGACTCAAGAGCCAGGACACTGCAGAGCTGTTTTTCAACAACGTCAAAGTACCGAAGGAAAATCTGCTTGGCGAACTCAACCATGGCTTCTACCAGTTGATGCATTTTCTCGCCGAAGAGCGGTTAATTGGTGCGGTGTCTTACCTCGCGACGTCAAACGCTGCATTCGACATCACTATGGATTACATCAGGGAACGCAAAGCGTTTGGAAAAACGATCGCGGACTTTCAGAACACGAGATTCAAAATGGCTGATATGCGCATGGAGATCGATATCGCGCAGGTATTTGTCGATCAATGCGTCACAGAGCATAACGAGGGCAATCTGAGTGCGGACGACGCGGCGAAGGCGAAGCTATTTACGAGTGAACTGGAAGGCAGGGTAGTGGATGCCTGTGTGCAACTACATGGCGGCGCCGGTTACATGGATGAATATCCGATTTGCCGCATGTACCTCAACGCAAGGGTTTCCCGAATTTACGCTGGCAGCTCCGAGGTGATGCGGGAAATCATCGCCCGTTCGATTGGCCTGGATCCGCGCAGGAAACAGAAAAAACCTGTCGGCGCAGAGCAGGCTGCCTGAATCCGCCAAAAAAATCGCTCGCTGGGGCGAGCTCCTACATGCTAACAGAACCGGAGAGTCAACGAGATGAGAATCGCATTCATCGGCCTTGGGGTCATGGGTTATCCGATGGCCGGATACCTTGTCAGTGCAGGGCATGAGCTTGCGGTTTTCAATCGAACTACCTCGAAAGCTGATGCCTGGATCGAGCAGTACGGGGGAACCCGCGCAGAGACGCCGTCTGCTGCGGCACTGAATGCTGAAATAGTCTTTTGCTGTGTTGGAAATGACGACGATGTGCGCGCCGTTCTCCTCGGCGACGACGGCGTGTTGCGTGGCATCGGTGATGGCTCGATCATTGTCGACCACACGACCGCCTCCGCGGTCGTCGCACACGAGGTCTGTGACGCGGCCGCATCGCGGAATGTCGGCTTTCTCGATGCTCCCTTGTCTGGTGGCCAGGCAGGCGCCGAAAACGGCCAGCTAACGATCATGGCCGGCGGGGACGCAGACGTGTATCAGCGCGTGTTGCCGGTCATGGACTGCTATGCAAAGGCCTGCACCCTGATTGGTGCGGTTGGCTCCGGGCAGTTGGCCAAGATGGTCAATCAGATTTGCATAGCCGGCATCGTACAGGGCCTGTCCGAAGGCCTGCATTTCGCGAAGCAGGCCGGCCTCGATCCGGCCAAAGTTATCGGCGCAATATCGAAGGGCGCCGCGCAATCGTGGCAGATGGAGAATCGCTGGGAGACGATGATCCGGAATGAGTTCGATTTCGGTTTTGCGGTCGAATGGATGCGCAAGGACCTGAAGATTGCCCTCGAGGAAGCAGAACGAAACGGGGCGAAACTCGAGCTGACGAAGCTGGTGGACGGTTATTATGCGGAGGTGCAGGAGCTCGGTGGGAATCGATGGGATACTTCGAGTCTCATCGCCCGCCTCGAAAAGACGTAGGAGCCCGGCCTGTGGGAGCTCGCCTGTAGGAGCCCGCCCCAGCGGGCGATTTTTCTTTGATCGGCGGTGGCTGATTAATGTTTGTCGCCCGGTAGGC
>JADFGH010000343.1 GCA_022567775.1 Pseudomonadota bacterium
CTGGGACGGTTATCCGGCAGCTCGCGAGCGTTTTTACCAGCTTGCGAAAGATACGGGCGTCAGGGACCTGCTGGTCATATCCGGCGACAGTCACGGTTACTGGGCCAATGCACTCTATGACGCGGGCGGCGGCTCGATGGGAATCGAACTCGGCTCGACCGGCATCACCTCCCCTCGCTCGTTGCTGGATCTAGGGGTTGCAGGCCTGGCCCGCTGGGACGAACTCGTTGCAGCCACTAATAAGGAGATCGTGTGGGCTGAAGGCCGGTATCGTGGATTCATTCGCCTTGATATCACGCACGATGGTGCGCACGCGGACTTTGTGACCGTCACCAACGTCGAAACACGCGAGTACGAGACGCGTATCGTGCATTCGGTCGATATCGAGACCGCAAACGGGACCTTGCGTTACC
This sequence comes from Pseudomonadota bacterium, assembly GCA_022567775.1. Classification (GTDB taxonomy): domain Bacteria; phylum Pseudomonadota; class Gammaproteobacteria; order Steroidobacterales; family Woeseiaceae; genus SZUA-117. The sequence goes on from JADFGH010000343.1 coordinate 414, forward strand.
TCTGACTGGTGTTACACCGCCCGTGGACATGAAATCCCTCATACGGCGAATTCCCAAGGCGGAACTCCATCTGCACATTGAAGGGACCTTAGAGCCCGAGTTGATGATGAAGCTCGCGCAAAGAAATGGCATCGAGATTCCTTACACCAGTGTCGATGAGATTCGGCACGCCTATGACTTTTCAGACCTGCAATCTTTTCTGGACATCTACTATGCGGGCGCGCAGGTACTGATTGAGGAGCAGGACTTTTATGACCTGACCTGGGGCTACCTCGAACGCGCAGCGACTGACAATGTTCGTCACGTGGAAATATTTTTCGATCCGCAAACACACACCGCACGCAGTATCGATTTTTGTACGGTGATTAACGGGATTTGTAGTGCATTGCAGGATGGCGAATCCAGACTGGGAATTACCTTCGAACTCATCATGTGTTTTCTGCGACACCTCAGCGCAGCCGATGCGATGGCCACACTGGAGGAAGCGCTTCCGCATAAAAACCGGATTCGCGCAGTGGGACTGGACTCCTCAGAAGTCGGCCATCCACCCGCAAAGTTTGCCGAAGTGTTCGACCGGGCGCGCGATGAGGGATTCCTGACGGTCGCTCACGCGGGGGAGGAAGGCCCACCCGAATACATCTGGGAAGCCTTGGATCTACTCAAGGTTGAGCGAATCGATCACGGGGTGCGAAGCCTGGAAGACCCGGCGCTGGTCGAGCGCCTGGCAAAAGATCAAACGCCGCTGACTGTTTGCCCGTTATCGAATATCAAGCTGGGAGTCTTCAAGTCACTTCAGGAACACAATCTCAAAAAACTTCTGGACGCTGGCCTCTGCGTGACCATTAATTCAGATGATCCTGCCTACTTCGGTGGCTATATCGGCGAAAACTTTCTGCAGACGCAGCAAGCATTGAATCTAAGCGCCGACGATATTCATGCGCTGGCGAAGAACGCATTTACAGCGAGTTTCTTGAGCGATGAAGACAAGAAACGTCATATTGCCGAGATTGACCAAATCATGAGCTAAGTGTATTCGCCCGCGTAGGAAGGGCTCCTACAGTGCTGGTTAGAATCGTCGGAGCTTGCCCCAGCGAGCGATCGATTGGGGAACAGGGGTAGAATGTACGTTGGACACAAAACAACAATGGAGAACACCATGAGGAAGCTCCTCGGCCTGGCCATCCTGTTTCTGAGCACAGCGGCGACAGCGGATGTTCCCTACCAGCCTACCGGCGATGGTGAGCTGCCGCCCGCCATCACCGGTGATGCAGGCGTGCTGCAGGGTTCAGATGTTGCTTATTACTCCGGCAACGACAAGACTCGTGGCTACCTGGCCGTGCCCGATTCGGCAGGCCCGCACCCGGCGATTATCCTGATCCACGAATGGAACGGTCTCGTACCGAGGGTGAAGGAAACTGCGGATTCATTCGCCGCGGAAGGCTATGTCGCGCTTGCCGCCGATCTCTACAGCGGCCGACTCGGCAGTAATCGTGACGAGAATATGGCGCTGGTCAACGAATCACTGGCCGACCCCGATGAAATCATTCGCAATCTCGAAGCCGCCGTGCAGTTCCTCGAAGCCCGTTCCGACACGACGGGAAAGATTGGCGCCGTCGGCTGGTGTTATGGCGGCGGAGTCGCGCTTTCCTTCGCGCTGGGTAGCGATTCACACGACGCGACGGCGATTTTCTACGGCCGATTGCTCGACGATCCCGAGAAAATGAAGAATATTCATCACGAGGTTTACGGCACGTTTGCAAGGAACGATTCCGGCATACCGGTCGACCTGGTGAATTCCTTCGTTGAAACGCTGCGAGCAGTAGGGATCGAGAATGACGTGCACATTTATGATCACATCAGTCACGGGTTCTGGCTGCATGTCGACCGCGATGCGGAACTCAACAGCGGACCGGCGCTGGACGCATGGCAACGGCTGAAAGCCTATTTCGGCAGAACGCTCCGCGACTAAATTAGTAATTTGCCGCAGCTATCCTGTGCGTCGCTGACGTCCAGCCGATCGTTGCCGCTGTCCGCTTCGTTTCTTTGGCGCGCCAGGTCGTTGCCCACCGGAGCGTTGTGCCCGGCCATTTTGCACCGGTTCTGCCTTGATGCGTGGATCTGGCTCAAAGACGTTAATAATCTTTTCCTCGATCTCACGATTCAACAGGCGCTTCATGACTTTGTGCTGGCGCAGGGCTTGCTGCCGCCCGACATCCTGAAGGCGGCGGTCATGCAGGAGTTTGTTCCGGGCCAGCGGCGGTGACAGTGACGGGACTGTCGCTTCGCGGCTATTTGTCTACCCGCATCCGCGGGTCGAAACCATCCGTGTCCGCATTACAGCCCTCGGCCAGGATCGTGTATTTGTAATAGCCGTACGGCGCTTTGCCCGCAATTTTTTTCTTGGCTATGCCGTTGTTCCCTGCGTTGGTTGATGAGGCCACGAATGGCGAGAAATACACGTCATACT
>JADFGH010000344.1 GCA_022567775.1 Pseudomonadota bacterium
AACATAGAACAAAGAAGTAGCTGAGTCATTCAAGGACTTTATTATGGGTTTCTATTTCGTTGATCCCAAGACGTACGAGAAGTACAAGGATGAAATCCTTGAACTCTCGCACGCGGTCCAGGTGAATTTTCAAGAACACCTGCCAGCCGAAAAAAGGCATCCCGGGTTTTCGGACAAGCAAATTGCGGAAAAGCTCGGCCTTGAAGTGCACATCGTACGCGAAATTCGCTGCGTCGCCGAACGTGACAAGTACCCACTCGACGAGTTCGAGGAAGCAATTCGCTTCAAGGAAAAGGCTTGCCGTGAATACTCCGTCAAGGGCATGTCTGCCGTCATGGAGAAGTACGTCAAAGCATCGAAAAAATAACAGGTCGTTGAAAAGTTATTGCAATCTTAGTTCGCGAATGGTTTTGCTTGCCATGAGGCCAACGAAAACCACGCCCATTACCAGGGCAAGCCACAGGGCGAACGTGCGCCAGTTGATCTGCCTCGTTGCGACCAGCCGGTCCGGGCCGCCAAGCGCATACCGGGGACCCAGTGATGCAGCAACTACGTCGCCGTTACTTTCGGCCAGTGCGGCGAGCGAGCGATCGCCATAAATTCTGTCTTGCGGAAATTGACTCAGCTTATCGTTCGCGCTGCCGGTGGCCAGCGTAAATGGCGATTGTCCCTGGGCAAGAAAAACAAGCTTGTCGGGCCGCCAGCCCACTTCCAGTTGCATTGTTACATCAGCCGGGCCACGCGTAATGACCACCTTAAACTGACTGGTACGTGCTTTATTGATGGTCAATGGATCACTCATCACCGCGTTGTTATTCCGAATAATATGATGATATGAACCGTGGCCTGCCTCCAGCCACCGGTCGTATCGTTCCGACCAATAGAAAACGCGGGCAGAAATTACCGTGTTTGGCACCGGCAACACGACACGGACCCGGTCAACAGTTGGCGCACCGCCTAAAGAGAATATTCGTCCGCCGTCATCAGGATCGACGCTGCTTGATTCCAGAGTGACAAACTTTCTGAGAGCATCGGCAGCGCCCTCCGCGTATACGCCCATGACCTGCGACAGGCGCCAGTTCTCGGGTAAGCCCTCCCAGCGGATGCGCAGGAAATCGAAATCACTTCTGCGAAGTTTGACGCGACGTTGTTCGATGCTCGCCGAATCCTCGCGAAGGTAAGCGACCACTGCCGAGCCTACGGGGCTCCATTCCTGAAGACTATCGCCGCCATCGACCATGACGCGACCCATGAAGCCGGGCTCCAGCCCGGCCCAGACAAGGTCCAGCGCGACGGCGTTGTCATCGGTTTGCCTGGTATCGACGATGTAGGCACGCAGCCGTTTGTCCTCATCGGTCGCCAGCAGATCTTCCAGATCGAATTTGAACCGCGTGCTGTCACCTTCACGTTCGATCAACAACCTGTTTTCGTCAGTCCGGCTATCAACCGTTTCATATAGCGGCAACGTCGGCAACGGATTGCTGCGCTCAACCAGGTCCCGATCTTCGCCGGCCTGTTCAAACATTCGTGGCACCGGACGTCCATCGCTGTTATAGACCCCGGCGTCGCGCAGGTCAGGATCGGTAACGGACTGGTTTACCTCGAGTGGCAATTCGACCGTATAAAAACTGGCATTCTCGCTGGCCTCGATCAGAAACCCCCAGGCATAGTCCAGGAGTCCGGGCGCATCAGCCGGCGTATCGCTCGACTGCGCGCCGATGGTGATCGGCAACAGCAACACACAGGTTAAAAACAGCACCGGTTTCATGTCTTAGTCGTCCGCAGCGGGCGCCTGTCTCGGTGGCGCAGGTGCGTAATAACCAACCACGAGCAGCAATGCACCGACGCCAAGGAAGGAAATAATTCTCGCGACAGTGCCGGTATTACCGAGATCGACAATAAACAGCTTGATCACCACGAGTGCCATCAACCCGGTACCGGCGACCCATATCCAGCGATTTTGATGACGAGCGCCCCAGATCATGCCGCCGAATCCGAGGATTGCCCAGTAAATGGACAGCGCAGATTGCACCGAGACTGAATTCGCCAGTACTCGTTGCTGCCACTCGACACCACCGAGGTGATGCACACCGCGTATAACAGCAATAGTGGACAGTGCAAAAGCCGCCAGCGACCACAGGATAGTGGCAACGCGGAATCCTCCTTGTGCCAGCCATTTGCTGGTCACCTTCATGGTGACGATCAGGTGCAGCGCAACACCAAGCCCGATGATCGTCAATACATCATAGGGATTGAGGATCGGTATAAAGGGAAGCGGTTGTGGATTGCCCGGACTATCCAACCCCGCTGCGGTGACGGCCAGTAAATGCGCCACGATCAAAATTCCGGCAGCTGCCAGGTATGCGTTCCAGTAACGCTGTAAAGGCCATGCGAACATTTGGCGCATAAACATGATGAAAATTGCCGCCAGCGCGAGAACGAGTATGGCGCCACTGCCGGCCCAGACATCGCTGAGCCCGGCCTTGTCCATGCGCCAGTAAACTTCGTAGGCGATGATTGCGACAAGAAACAGCGCACCGGCGAAATGCCAGGCTGATTCGACGCGGCCAGATCCCAAGTCGTATGCACGAAGCAAAGCGAAATGAGCAATCGCCGCAAGCACCCAGGAGAGCGTGCCGATGCCTGCGAGCACATGTTCGTGCTGGAACAGGTAGAGGATTGCGATAAGCGGAAGCGTCGGCAAAAATGCAAGCGTTGAGCGCCGCGCTGCAGTCCATTCGTAACGGCGGCCGAGCCACGCGAGAAGACCAACGCTTATTGCAATGAACGCAGTCAGAATGTGCAACTCGGTCTTGCTGGCGGCCCATTCAAATATTTCCATGGTGCCCGTTGCGCCCCAC
>JADFGH010000345.1 GCA_022567775.1 Pseudomonadota bacterium
TACTTTTGAAAATACGCATGATCTCGCTCCTGTTATTCGGTCTTATTGACATCCGCCTCCTGCGATTTTGTCACTCTCAGGCGGCATCATTGCTTTTGATAATACGGGCTGTGACAAAAAAGTTCAAATCCACGAGATCTGTGGCTAATAACCAACAGTTATATACAAGCCGCCAGGGCAGCAGGAGCTCTCGGTCGAGGCTCACCAATGGGCGGCGATGAATGACAACATTGCTTCGCATATTTTCTGCAAAAATCTTGTGGTGTTTCCACAATATCGATTAGATTGGGTAACCAGTTTCTGTCCCCTGTGGCTTGCGCACATCACCGTGTGCTGCAGTGGCCGGCGTCTGTCGCTTGTGTGATGCACAGCAAACGATTCGAGGGAACACCTGATGACCGTTCGCTTTCGCCTCAGTGGCAATCCTGCGGAGTTCGGCGGGGCAGATGACCTGCCACTGCTGTGGTATCTGCGCGATCACGAGAAACTCACCGGCACCAAATTCGGTTGTGGCATCGCATCGTGCGGCGCCTGTTAATCGCGCGACAACTCGGCTGATGTCGACTCGCCCCGCCCTTTTCAAGCTCAGTTGCAGACTTGCAATTGTCGCGCTCACCATGGCGATGATTTCATGCCAGGCGGACTCGCCGGCATCCGCGGAGCATAACGGCGGCGCTGCAGACCCCGTCTCGACGGTGCGCCCGCACTTCAGCCTGGCGACCGACGAGGCCTATGACATTGCGGCAATCGGCAGCTACGCGGGCGATCATCGGCGTGTTTACGACTACATAGACTCACACCAGCCGCAACACCTTGCGTCTATTCAGCGCTGGCTGCGGCAGCCATCGATATCCGCACAGAACGACGGCATTCAGGAAATGGCCGAAATGCTGCGCCAGGACCTCGCGGACCTGGGCTTTGCAGAGGCTGAACTCGTGCCGACCGACGGCCATCCGGGCGTGTGGGGCTATTACGATGCGGGGGCCGGGAAAACCCTTGTCGTTTACCTGATGTACGACGTTCAGCCGGTCAATCCCGACGACTGGCAGAGCCCGCCTTTTGCGGCGCAACTGGTCGATCATGAGCTCGGCAAAGTCATCATGGCCAGGGGCGCCAGTAACCAGAAAGGCCCGGAACGGGCGTTTCTCAATGCCCTCGAATCGATCATTGCCGTCGATGGCACGTTGCCGGTCAACATCATGGTCGCAGCTGAAGGTGAGGAAGAACTCGGCTCGCCGCATTACGCCCAGATCATCGACGCCTACATCGATCGCCTGACGAGCGCCGATGCCGTAATTTTTCCATTCAATTCGCAAACGGCCAGCGGCACGATAAACATGATCCTGGGCGTCAAGGGCATCGTCTATTTTGAGATGATTTCCCAGGGTGGCGCATGGGGCGGCCCGGCCCAGGCCGAGATCCACGGCTCCTACAAGGCCATTGTCGATTCGCCCGTCTGGCGTCTTGTTCAGGCTTTGTCGACGCTCGTCACACCGGATGGCAATACGATACTCGTTCCCGGCTACTACGACGGCATTCGTCCGCCGACCATGGAGGAATCGCGACTGATCAACGCCGGGCTTGCGCAATGGGATGACGAGCAACGACAGCAATTGTTGCAGGTCAGCCGATGGATCGATGACAAGGCTGGCGTCGACACCATCATTGAGTTGCTCTATCAGCCGACCATGAACATTGACGGCATATGGGGCGGCTATACCGGCGAGGGAACCAAGACCATACTGCCACATCGCGCGGCCGCGAAAGTCGATTCGCGTCTGCCGCCCGATCTCGACCCGGACGAGGCGCTGGCGAAGATTCGCGCCCATCTCGATGCCGAAGGCTTCGCGGACGTCGAGATTCGCAAGTTGGGCGGTTATCCTGCGTCGCAGACATCGGTCGACTCCCCTGCGACGCAAGCAGCGATATCGGTATTCATGAAGTACGTCAGTGACATTTCAGTGCAGCCGCGCATTGCCGGCAGCGCGCCTTTTTACCAGTTCACCGAGCGCCTCGGCCTGCCGCTGGTCCCGTCCGGCATGGGGTTTGGCACGGGCGCACATGCGCCGAACGAAATCATGTTGATCGAGCCGGCCGACGGCATACCGGTCGCGGGACTGGCTGAAATCGAAAAAGCCTACGTGGATTTCATTTTCGCCTTCGCGGAGTCCGCAAAAAGCAGTGCGACAATTCAGGAGACCAGGTAATCGGCAATCAAATCTTTGCTCTGGCCCTGCACGGTGGCGCCGGCGCGCGTCACCGACGCGACTACACGGCCGCGGAAGATCATTTGCGTCAGCTGGCCGAGTCGGGTCATCGGCAGCTCGCAAGCGGCGCCAGCGCACTCGATGTCGTTGAAATCGCCGTCGCTGACATGGAGGTCAGCGGACTCTACGTCGCGGGTCAGCGCCAAACACGGCCGGTTACGTTGAACTCGACGCGTCGATCATGGACGGCCCGACGCGCACTGCCGGTTCGGTCGCGTCGATCCGTGACGTTGTTCACCCGAATACGTGTTGCACTCCGCGTCATGCAAACCACCCCGCACTTTTTTTGCTTGCCTGCAATGCGCTGGCCGGCTCGGCGGACGACGAGGCGTTCGAGAAGCTGACGTTCGAGTACATTGGCGATCTCACCAATTTCTCGCCAGTCTCTGCAACATTGATCGGCGATCACAGTGCGGACTCAAGGCTCGACAATGTTGATGCTGCAGCGCGCGCGCGTCGCCGTGACTTGTATGAGGACTACAAAGCCGCACTGGCGGCGATCGACCGTGGCAAGCTGACACGTGCGAATCAAATCGACGCGGAGATTCTCTACAACGAAATCGAATCGAG
>JADFGH010000346.1 GCA_022567775.1 Pseudomonadota bacterium
TCCCGACAATTCGATGGCCCGTTCAAAATGTGCCCGTCCCTTCTCCGGTTCACCACCCAGTGAAGGCGGAAGCAGGGTATCGAGAATCCCGAGATAGGTATGGATGGCTCCATCATCGGAGCCATCATTGATCTCCAGATACCGTTCGAGTAGCGCCTGGCTGTATGGCAACATGGCAATCGCCGTGTAATCACTGCTGTGCGTACGAATATACGCGAGTGATGCTAAACCGTGGCTGAACACCACGTCCGCATGGCGTTTTGTTAAATCGTCGAGCGTTGCCTCGTAATCCTCGAATGGCATGCCATCCCAGCTGCAAGCCGCACGATAGCTGTTGCATATCGCCTTTGAACTATAACTGCGTGCCCTTTCGGTCAGCCGCGCAGCACGTTCGGGATCATCTGCAAACACAGAGCCATAGGTTGCGTACAAATTGGCCGCCGCGGAAAGCAGGGCCGGATCCTCGGGACTGCCTTCCAGAAAACTATCCAGCAGCAACAGGTAGGCCGGCGCACCATCGCGCACCGTTTCCGGATCATTTTGATTGAGGACCGCGGCTGACAGATTATCAGCGAAACTGCTGGCAGCGTTTGACATCATGGACGCGCAGCCGGCGTTCAGCAACAGGATGCCAATCGCAAGCAGCGGTCTCAATGTTCGGCTGACTCGCGCACCGATTCCTTGCAATGTGCTCATGCCTCGACAGACCCCTGTACAGGGTTTTGATTCAGGCCCTTATGGCACATCTCAAAATAGGTTGGAATCGCGTTGCGCAACTATCTGAAATATCCCTGGCAGCTTAGATCTTTTCCTTGATCCGGGCGGCCTTGCCGGTACGGCCACGCAGGTAGTATAGCTTGGCGCGGCGAACATCGCCCCGTCTCTTCACCTGGATCTGGCTGACCGCGGGGCTATGCGTCTGGAAGACGCGCTCGACACCCTCGCCGTGAGAAATCTTGCGCACCGTGAAAGAGGAATTCAAACCGCGGTTGCGCTTTGCGATCACAATGCCCTCGAAAGCCTGCAACCGCTCCCGGCTGCCTTCCTTCACCCTGACCTGGACGATGACCGTATCGCCCGCTGAAAAATCGGGGATTTCCTTGTTGATCTGCTCTTTTTCGAGCGCGTCGATAATTTTGCTCATCTCTGTTCTTCCAAATATTCGTCAAGCAACCTTTGCTGCTCATCGTTTAAATCAAGTTTTTCCACCAGGTCCGGCCGCCGCTCAAAGCTCCGGCCCAGTGCCTGCTGGTAGCGCCACTTTGCAATTCGCGCGTGGTCTCCTGACAACAGCACCGCCGGTACACGGCGGCCATCTATTTCTTCCGGCCTTGTGTAATGCGGGTGATCCAGCAGTCCATCCATAAAGGAGTCCTGCGATGCCGACGCTTCGTCTCCGAGTACGCCGGGCAACAACCGTGCTACCGCATCGATTACGGCCATGGCCGCAATCTCACCACCGCTGATCACAAAGTCACCCAGCGACAGCTCTTCATCGACTTGCGACTCGATCAGCCGTTCGTCGATTCCCTCATACCTGCCGGCCAGTAAAACGATGCCAGGCAGTCCTGCGAATCTCTGCGCCATAGCCTGATCGAACACCGCACCCTGCGGTGACATGCACACCACCGGTGAGCCGGCAGGCAACTTCGCCTTCGCCGCAGCAATGGCAGCAGCGGCCGGCTCATACTTCATCACCATGCCTGGCCCGCCGCCATACGGCCGATCATCAATTGTTCGATGCGCATCGAGCGTAAAGTCGCGCGGGTTCTGGCAATCCAGGCTTATGAGTTCCCGTTCAACCGCCCTGCCCACAACGCCAAACTGTGCGATCGTGCGCACCATTTCGGGAAAGATCGTGACGACCTGCATTTGCATCGCATCAGTCCCATTCCCAATCAACGTTGATGACACCAGCGGCGAGATCAACGTCCTTAATCACTTCTTCCTGCACAAACGGGATCAGTATTTCCTCATCCCCATGCACGACAAGTACATCGTTGGCACCTGTCGCCAGCAGGTAGGCAACCTTGCCTAAAATCCTGCCGTCACTGTGGACGACCTGCAAACCTTCGAGGTCCGCCCAGTAAAATTCGCCGCGCCCGGTATCCGGCAACCGCTCCCGTGGAACGGCAATGTCGTTACCCACGTAGCCGGCTGCGTCGTCCCGGTCATCGACACCATCGATCCTCGCGATTACCGCCTTGCCGTGCCGCTTTCCCTCGGCGAGTTTGACCGATTGCCGATCGCCGTCCCGCAGAAGCAACCAGTCTTTGTAATCCAGTATTGCTTCTCGCGGTTCGGTGTAGGAATGCACCTTGATCCACCCTTTGACACCGTACAGACCGGTCACCCGGCCGAGAATCACCGGTTTACTCTCTGTCAGCACCCGCAAATTTTGCCGCATTAAAATCGCTTAGCTAGCGGGCGTCCCTCAGGCGTCGGCGACCGCCTTGCGCTGTAACTTAATCAGCGACACCACGCGATCCGAGGGCTGGGCGCCCTGTCCCAGCCAGTAGTCGACCCGCTCGAGATCGATCCGGAGATTCTCCTCTTTGTCGGTGCCGACAGGATTGAAGAAACCAAGACGCTCGATATACCGGCCGTCCCGACGATTGCGACTGTCGGTGACCACCAGGTGGTAAAAAGGACGTTTTTTCGCGCCAGCGCGCGAAAGACGAATACTGACCATTACAATTCCGCTAAATTAATGACAGGCAGACATGCCCAAGCTCGGGAGCCAACCCGAGTAAAGCGCGCATTTTACGCATTTCCCGGGAAATGTGAAGCATTTTTGCCAAGGAAAATCAGCCCTTTGGGAGCAATCTCGTAATAT
>JADFGH010000033.1 GCA_022567775.1 Pseudomonadota bacterium
TATTGGCGCCTCGATCGCGGCGACGCTTGCAGCTGCGGGCGCGACCGTGGTTGGTACAGCGACCACCGAGGGTGGCGCCGCCTCGATTACTGAAGCTTTGGGTGCTGACAACCGGGGCGCCGTGCTCGACGTCGCCAGTGATGCATCGGTACAAAAACTGATCGGCGATATTCAAAGTAACGAAGGCGCGCCCACAATCGTCGTCAATAATGCGGGAATTACCCGTGACAATCTGCTGATGCGAATGAAGGCAGAGGATTGGGATGCAGTGCTGTCAACCAACCTGTCCGGCGTCTATCGCGTTTGCAAGGCATGCCTGCGCGGCATGCTGAAAGCCAGGCGCGGACGGATCATCAACATCGCCTCCGTCGTCGGCATCATGGGCAATCCCGGTCAGGCGAATTACGCCGCCGCCAAGGCGGGCATAATTGGCTTCTCCAAATCCCTGGCCAGGGAGATCGGGTCCAGGAACATCACCGTCAACGTCGTTGCGCCGGGTTTTGTCGACACGGACATGACGCGGGTCCTGTCGGACGCGCAGCGGGATACCATGCTGGCCCAGGTGCCACTGGGGAGGCTCGGCGACGCCCAGGAAATCGCTGATTCGGTGGCGTTTCTGGCCTCGGACGCGGCGGCCTACATCACTGGCGAAACCCTGCACGTCAACGGCGGCCTGCTAATGGATTAATGCCTTAAAAATAGCGCAGCCGCCGGTAGATTGCCCAATAGGATTCACATACAATACCGTCCCACGAATGGGCCGGGCCCTAAATATCAAGGACTTACAGATTTCAGATTTCTCTTCTGAGGAGAAGCGATCACTATGAGCAGTATTGAAGAACAGGTTAAAAGCATCGTTGCAGAGCAACTGGGCGTTAAGGAAGAAGAGGTTACGAACGATGCGTCGTTTGTTGACGACCTTGGTGCCGACTCACTGGACACAGTTGAACTCGTCATGGCGCTGGAAGAGGAATTCGAAACCGAGATCCCCGATGAAGACGCCGAAAAGATCACCACGGTGCAACAGGCAATCGATTTCGTTACCGCTCGTCAAAGCGATTCGTAGTTCAGGTTGGCGCAGTGGATGGGCACTGCGCTAACTTTTCAAAGCCGTTTTTCGATGCTGGCAGTTCTGCCACAACCGCCCGGATAATCTCTTGAGTAAGCGACGTGTCGTCATTACCGGCATGGGAATCATTTCCCCGGTTGGTAACCAAATTGAAACTGCCTGGCAAAATGTCTGTGAGGGCAGGTGCGGCCTGCGCAAACTCGAGGACTTCGATGTCAGTACGTTTACGACGCAAATTGCGGGAACCATAACGGACTTTGATGTCACCGAGTATCTGCCAAAGAAAGATGCCCGGCGCATGGATATTTTCATGCACTACGGCATCGCCTCGTGTGTCGATGCGCTGCGCGATTCCGGTCTTGAAGTCACGGATGAAAACCGCCATCGCGTCGGTGTTGCGATGGGCGCCGGAATTGGTGGACTCGCGACCATCGAGGACAACCACAACAAGTTTCTTGCCGGTGGATCGCGCAAGGTCTCGCCATTTTTTATTCCTGGCAGCATCATCAACATGGTGTCCGGCAACGTCAGCATACTGGAAAAAATCACCGGCCCGAATTTTTCTATTGTTTCGGCCTGTGCGACCTCCACGCATTGCATCGGTGTTGCGGCGCGCAGCGTTATGCATGGGGATGCCGACGTTATGCTCGCCGGCGGTTCCGAATATGCAACGACGCCGCTTGCGATTGGCGGCTTTTGTTCGGCCAGGGCCATGTCAACGCGTAACGATGAACCGGAGAAGGCCAGCAGGCCGTTCGACAGAGATCGTGACGGGTTCGTCCTGGGTAACGGGGCAGGGTGCGTGGTGCTCGAAGAACTTGAGCACGCCAGGGCGCGAGGCGCCCGGATTTATGCAGAAATGATCGGCTTTGGCATGAGTGGCGATGCTTACCACATCACCTCGCCACCTGCGGATGGCGAGGGCGCACGCCGATGCATGGTCGCGGCAATGAACGACGCGAATCTCAACCCGGCGGACATCGACTATTTGAATGCGCACGGCACCAGCACGCCGATTGGTGACAAAGGCGAAACGATTGCGATTAAAAGAGCGTTTGGCGATGCTGCATACAGCCTGGCGGTCAGTTCCACGAAATCCTGTACCGGGCATTTGCTCGGTGCTGCCGGTGTCGTTGAGGCGATATTCTCAATCCTGGCAATTCGCGACCAGGTGTTGCCGCCGACGATCAATCTCGACCATCCGGACCCGGAGTGCGATCTCGATTACGTCCCGCATACGGCGCGCGAAGCGGAGGTCAAAACGGTCATCTCGAATTCATTCGGATTTGGCGGCACCAACGCCAGCCTGATCTTCCGGGCATTGGACTGATTCCGGGGGTTACGATCGTTGAACTGCCCGTGAAGCGTCTTGTCCTGGCTGTTATCGGAGTTCTCGCGGTAGCAGCGCTTGGCATTGCCGTGCTGGGACTGCAGGTCAGGCAGTTCCTGAATTCCGCGATGGCGATACCTGGTGACTCGGTGGTCTTCGAGATCCCCGCTGGCAGTGCGTTTGCCGCAATCAGCCGTGATCTTGCTGAACATGGCTACATTGAGCACCCCGCCTGGTTTCGCTGGTATGCGCGGCTGACCGACCGGGCAGCCGCGGTACACGCCGGTGAATACCTGATCGACGCCGGCACAACGCCGCGGCAATTGCTGCAAATGTTCGTGGGTGGTGAGGTAAAGCTCTATTCGTTCACTATTGTCGAGGGGTGGACATTTCGCGAGCTGATCGCGGCGCTGACTGAGAATGACACGGTGGACGTCAGTATCGACTATGCGGACTGGCCGCGCATACTCGATTCGTTTGCCGCCGCAGCGCAACATCCCGAAGGACTGTTTTTGCCGGAAACCTATCGCTATCCAAAGGGAACCACCGGCGTTGATATCCTCAGGCAGGCGTTCACGTTGATGCAGGAGACGCTGGCCGCGGAATGGCAGGACCGGGATCAGGATCTGCCGATTACGAGCCCTTACGAGGCGCTGATCCTTGCATCAATCGTCGAAAAAGAAACTGCGCTGGCTGCGGAAAGGCCGAGAATTGCCGGTGTTTTTACGCGCCGGCTCGAGCAGCGCATGCGCCTGCAAACAGATCCAACGGTGATTTACGGCATTGGTGTCGACTTCAACGGTAATTTGACGCGCCGGGATTTGCGGACCGACACCCCTTATAACACTTACACGCGAGGTGGTTTGCCGCCGACCCCGATCGCCTTGCCAGGCAGGGCGGCAATCAATGCGGCCGTGCAGCCGGCTGCAGGCTCAGAACTGTATTTCGTGGCGTCCGGCCTGGGCGATGGCAGTCACAAGTTCTCGGATACGAAAGCCGAACATGATATTGCCGTGCGGGAATACCTCCGGCGTCAGCGAGCGTCACGCAATAATGCGAGAGGTCAGTAAGGATGCGCGGCAAATTCGTCACTGTTGAGGGCATCGAGGGCGTTGGCAAGTCGACCAATATCGATTTTCTGTCCTCCATCATCGAAGCAAAGGGCTTCACCGTGCTGCGGACAAGGGAGCCTGGTGGCACACCGATGGCTGAGCGCATTCGTCAAATGCTGCTCGAGCATGGGGAGGAGCCGTTGCCGGATATTGCCGAGTTGCTGCTGTTTTTCGCCTCGCGATCACTGCACATCAGCAATACAATACGGCCGGCGCTTGCTGCCGGGCAGTGGGTTGTCTGCGATCGGTTCACCGATGCCAGCCGCGCCTACCAGGGACACGGCCGCGGTTTGGGCCTTGAACGAATAAACCTGATGGCACAATGGGTGCAGGAAGACCTGCAGCCGGACCTGACCCTGCTGCTCGATGCACCGGTGGAACTCGGCATGGCAAGAGCGAAGAAACGCGGCGCGGCTGACCGGCTGGAATCGGAAGACGCCGGTTTCTATCAGCGGGTGCGGGATGGCTACCTGGGGCTGGCGGCAGCGGAACCGGAGCGTTTTGCAGTGATTGACGCGAGCCGGGAACTTGAGCAGGTTCAGGCTGCGATTACGCTTGCAATCAACCGGCTGCTAAGTAACAGTTAAGATTAAGAAAGTATTATAAGTCTATAATAAATATGGAAATACCATGGCTAAATCAGATCACGGATGGTTGGCGTGCAAGCGTGATGGCTGGCCGCGCACCGCACGCGCTCATGCTGTTTGGGGCACCAGGTACGGGTAAACGATGTGCTGCGGCCTGGATTGCCCGCTGCCGGCTTGGTTTGAGTGAACTGCAGTCTGAGCCGCAATATCCATTGACTATCCCGGAACACGCAGATCTTCGTTGGCTTTCGCCACCCGAAGACAAACATGCGATTGGTATCGAACAGATACGTGAACTGGTTGCCGCCTTGAGCCTGACCAGCTATGCGGGTGGCGCAAAGGTTGCGGTCATTGATCCGGCGCAAGCCATGACGGCGAGTGCGGCAAACAGTCTTCTGAAGACGCTGGAGGAGCCGCCGGGTGACACATTACTGATTCTTGTAGCCGACCGGCCTGGACGCTTGCCGGCAACCATTTTAAGCCGCTGTCAGCGGGTCGGCGTGGCACTTCCCCCGAAGGCTTCAAGCCTTGCGTGGCTGGATCGTTTGCAGGTGTCCAGCGGGTGGCCGGCGGCACTGCGGGCGGCCGGCAATGCGCCGCTGGCGGCGGTAGCGTCGCTAGCCCGGATGGAGGACACGGAGACGATGGCAAGGGATTTTGCCGCCCTGCCTGAGCACCACGCATCTCCGCTGGAGGTTGCGGGACGCTGGGCCAAACACGAGCCCGAATTCGTTCTGGACTGGTTGTGCAGGCAGGTGCAGCTCTGCATATTGCGCATCTTCGGTGGGCGTGCAGCAATGCCGGGCGGCGGTATCAGTGATTCTGTGTTGCAACGCATGGACAGGCGAAATCTGTTCTGCTATTTAGATATCATTAATAAACTACGTAGTCGGCCGGTGGACTCATTCAATGTGCAGCTCACGCTCGAGAGCTTGCTGATTGATTGGGCCGGCGGCTTGCCGCATCGGGACATGTAGTGGGAACAGAGTAATACGAATGGCAAAGCCTGGACTTTTGACACTGACAATCAAAGACAAAAGTGCGCTTTATCTGGCGTATATGCCCTTTGTGATCAACGGCGGATTATTTATCCCGACCAACAGCTCGTACCGGCTGGGGGATGAAGTATTCATGCTTCTGAACCTGATGGGCGAGGACGAAAAGATTCCGGTTGCCGGCACCGTGATCTGGATGACGCCGAAGGGTGCGCAGGGCAAACGAACGGCCGGCATCGGCGTCCAGTTCAGCGACCAGGACCAGGGCAATACGCAGAAGAAGATCGAAAATTATTTGGCGGGCGCGCTCGGCGGTGACAAACCTACGCACACAATGTAGGTATTTGTGGCTTGTGGGAGCGGCTTTAGGTTGCGTTAATCCCGCCCTTCAGGACGTAGGCCTGGTAACCACGTTCACCCAGGATATAGGCGCCTGCTGAACTCCGCCGCCCGGTATCGCAACACAACACGTATTTCTTATCCTGATCGAGCGCGTTGATCTTCAGGCGAATGAAATACAACGGAATATTGATTGCGCCTTCCTTGTGGTTATTTTCAAACTCACTGGGCAGACGCACATCCAGCCATAGTCCGCCGTTCTTGACGATTTCTTCCGCCTCGCTCACTGAAACCCAGTCAAGCATTGGCTCATTCAAGAGGTTCCTGAAGTCATCCTTGCCGAGTCGCATCACTGCGCCATCAGTGCTCATCGTCACGGTCGCGTTTCGTTTCGCATCAGAGATCAGTGCTTCTTCGCCAAATGTATCGCCGACGCCCAGTTCCGCGAGCTTGATGCCATCTTTGTTCAACGGTGTTTCTCGCGTAACAAGACACCGGCCGCGGGTCAGCACGTAGAAGTAGTCACCCTCAGCTCCTTGTTTCAACACGACATCGCCAGCCTTGTAATTTATCTGCTGCATACGCATGAAAATCGCCTGGATATTGGCAGGCGGAATCTTGTGAAACGCTTTTGTTTGCAAAAGCATCGTCATCCAGTCGTCGCCACCGCCTCCTCCGCCCTTGTCGTTCAATTCGGAGACCTCGTAGGATCCGGTCTGGTCCCATGTCAGCATTACGTCGAGCAGATCACTATCAATGGAGATGTATTGAACGCGGTCGCGTGCGCGCGCGGCAACACGGCGTGGAAAAACTGCGGCGACGGGATTGCGGGCGGCGGCGGTGCCACCCTTTATGATTTCCTCGACCTTGCCATCGGAGATAAGTTCGAGAGAACCGGACACGACGTACACGGTGCGTTTTTCCGTGTCGCCTTCCTTGAACAGGAATTGTCGAGGCGACAGCTCACGGATCTGCACCTTCCTCGCAAGGGCAGCCAGGTTGTCCCGCTTCAGTCCATCCAGTGGGGAAAAGGTCCTGAGCAGTTCTGTATCCAGCTGCTCACCCGTCATTTCTCATCCTTTAATGCTCTCGTTTTTCGCTCTTGCCGCAGGTTCCGACTGAGGTCTGCGAATGTCCCTAAGCCCTTATTCTACCTTCAATTTGTTGGCTTCCGATACAGTAATGCTCGCCTAGCGAGAAGCGGCGCACAGTTTAGCAACATGACGGCCGGAGGGAAGTCACGATTCAGCACGGTCCTGCAATTCTGCCCAACCTTCATGGGGCCGGAAGCGATCGCCGAAATCTGCCGCCAGTCGCTCCATTGTTTGCAATATTTCGCCGACCCCGCGCTTCCTTGCGTAGTGCAATGGACCGCCCCTGAACGGCGCGAATCCGGTGCCGAATATGACCCCGGCATCGAGCAGGTCGGCATCGCGCACGATGCCCTCGTGCAGGCAGGCAACCGCCTCGTTGAGCATTGGCAATATCAGGCGGTCACCGATATCTGGCGTCAGGTCTGAGTCATCTTCCTGTGGCTTGACGGGTTTGCCGTCCTGCCATTCATAGAAGCCCCTGCCGGATTTTCGACCCAGTTGTTGCTTCTCCACCATCTCGGCGAGCCTGGCTGGCACAGAGCGGTTAAAGGCTGCGCCGAGCACCTGCGCTACGTGCAATGCAACGTCAATGCCGACAGTGTCCAGGAGTTCGACCGGTCCCATTGGCATGCCGAAGTCTTCCGCCGCCTTGTCGATGGCCGTGAGTGGCACTCCGGACTCTGCCAGGTGCATGGCCTCGGCCATATAGGGTGCCAGAAGCCGATTAACGACGAATCCCGGTGAGCTTGCACACTCCAGCGGAAACTTGCCGATGCCTTTGACGAACGCAAACCCTGAGTCCAGCACCTCAATCGCGGTATCGTCACAACGAATGACTTCGACCAGCGGCAAGGCTGCGACCGGATTGAAAAAGTGCAGGCCGATGAAGCGATCAGGCGCACTTAAGACCGTGCGCAGATCTTCGAGGCGAATGCTCGACGTATTCGTGGCGAGAATCGCGCCTGCTTTCATGGACGATTGCAGCGCCTGGTAGAGCGACTGTTTGGCCTCGAGATCCTCGAAGATAGCCTCGATGATCAAATCGGCGTCCGCCACCCCCTCACCGTTCACATCCGCCCGTATTCGGTCCGTCGCAGCGGCCCGCTCATTGGCATCGCGGATTTTCTTGCTAAACAGCCTGGCCGCCCGCCTGAGGGCCGGGTCGATGTATTCGGCCGCGCGATCCTGCAAGGTAACGTGCAGGCCACGCAACGCGCACCAGGCCGCGATATCACCACCCATGACACCGGCGCCGACAACATGCACGTGTTCGATCCTCTTGTCCGGCTTGCTACCCTGCGCTTTCAGGCGGTTTTGCAGAAAAAACACACGGACCAGGTTGCGCGAAGTACTGCCGACCATCAGGCCAGCAAAAGATCGCGCCTCCGCGTCGTAGCCGGTACGTGTCGAGGCGCCGTGTCGCGCCCAGAGATCAATAATCGCGTATGGAGCAGGGTAGTGTTCCTTCCTTGCCCGGACGGCGACTTGTTTGTACAGGAGTCGGACAACGAACGGCCGCAGGAAAAAAAGATTGAGCAGCCGTTCGGTAAACGGCGCTCTGGCCTTTTGCTTTCTGGCCGCAACCATCTCACGGGCAGCTTGTTTCCAGTTGTCCGGCGCAGCAATGCGATCAAGCAGTTTTTGCCGTAACGCTTTTTCAACCGTGATTGGCTTGCCGGTCAACATCAGTTGCATGGCGGCGCGTACGCCAGCTATTTGCACCGCACGGACCGTGCCACCGAAACCGGGATGCAAGCCAAGCTGTACTTCCGGTAGTCCGATGATCGGTTTCCTGTTGTGTAACGCAAGCCGGTAGTCACAGGCCAGCGCAAGTTCAAGACCGCCGCCAAGCGCAAATCCATTAATGACAGCAACTGTGGGACACCGCAATGCTTCCAGCCGGGCGAAGATCTGCTGACCGAGACGAATCAGTTCATAGGCCTGGTCCGCAGAATCTATGCTTGTAAACTCATTGATATCCGCGCCCATGACAAAGCCGTTTCGCTTGCCTGAATAGAGAACCAGGCCGCGCGGCGGATCAGGCTCCAGCGGCTCGAGCATACTGACCAGCTCCTGAAGCACCTCTCCTGAAAGTACATTCGGGCCTGCGCCGGCTTTGTCGATGCACCACCAGACGATGCCGTCGCTGTCCGTCTCCTGGCGCCAGTGTTGCAGGCCTTTTGTTGTGGTGCTGCTCACCGGGTTTCTTTTTTATTTAACCTCGAAGTCACAAACAAGGGGCAGGTGATCCGAGTGCCGGACTTCGGGAATTTCAAAATTCGTCACCTGTATGCCATCCTGATACAGGACAAAGTCGAGTTCTTTGCGCGCCGCACGGCTCGGATACGTAGGCAGGCTTTTCGCATTCGCGCTGCGCAAACCGGCAGCTCGCATGAACAGATAGATTTCGTTTTCGCCCCAGAATGTATTGAAGTCGCCAGCGACAATCACCGGTTTCGTCGTTTCCTCGATCAGGTCAAAAAGCATGCGAAGCTGCAGGTGCCGGTGACGATATTTCAAAGACAGGTGCACCAGGAAGACTGCAAAATCCTCCATCTCGAGCTCGATGATCAGACGCTTGATGCCGGTGTCGAAATAATGAAAGGTCTCGCCGTGCACGCGTGGCGCGGCCAGGAATGCATTGCCCTGCTTTCTGATTATCGGCAGAAGCTTGTTGAGCGATTTTGCGCCGTACTTGGTTTCGTACGAGGAATTCATGCCGAGCTCATTGGCGATGGTCTCGGCCTGGTTGATTCGGCGGCTGCGAATCGAGCCGGTATCTACCTCGATCAGGCCGATGATGTCGGGATCCACCGATTTGATGAAACTGACGATATCGGGCAGCACGGTCTGATTGCCGAGAATGTAGCCGGCTCCGGGCAGCGGCATATGCATGGAGGCGCCGGCACCGACGCCATATCGAATGTTGTACAGGAGGAGTCTCATTGGCGGGGCTACGATACATGGCTTTGGTGCGCGAACAAAGGGCGTGAAGCACGATCCTGCTGGCCATGTAATCCGTCAATTCGCTACACTAGGCCTCAACGAGGCTGACGGAGCAGGCAGTGGCCAAAGATAATCCGATTCGTGTATTTGTAACTCACACTTTCAGGGAGACAGACGATTACCTTCGTGTATTCGAGTTCCTCGAGAGTGTGGACACCTTTTTCTACCTCAATACCAGCAAACCGGAAAACGTGCCCGAAAGTGGTGGTATGGAAGCCATCAAGGATGAGCTCATTCTGCAGATCAAGGAATGCGAAGCGGTCATCGTTCTGGCTTCCCTCTACGCGGAGGAGGGCGATCTGGTCTCATACCAGATGGACGTTGCCGAGGCCAACGAAAAACCGCTGATCGTCATTCGGCCGTTTGGAGGCATAATGGAAACCTCGCCTGACCTCGTTGAACGTGTGAAAGAACATGTCGAATGGAACGAGCGCGAAATGGTCGACGCGCTCAAACGCCAGGCCCGGCTCGAAGAAACATCGCGTTGGGACGTCGTCGATTTTCCCTAGTGAAAATGACGGACAATGACGTATTGATCATCGCCCACCGCGGTGCCTCGGGCTATCTGCCGGAGCATACGCTGGAGGCCAAGGCGCTCGCTTATGGCATGGGCGCGGATTACCTCGAGCAGGATGTAGTCGCCACCAGGGACGACGAGCTTGTGGTGATACACGATATCCATCTGGATCGGGTCAGCAACGTTGCCGAGAAATTCCCGGATCGCAAGCGCGATGATGGTCGTTTTTATGCGCGCGATTTCGACCTGGCGGAAATCCGCACACTAAGGGCCTGGGAACGGCGCGACGACGATGGCATAACACCGGTATTCCCAAATCGATTCCCGACCGGGCAGGGCGCCTTTCGAATCCCGACATTGAGAGAAGAGATCAAGCTGGTCCAGGGGCTGAATAAATCGACCGGCAGATCCGTCGGCATCTATGTAGAGATCAAACGGCCCGCCTGGCACCAGGCTGAGGGTGTCGATATCAGTCCGATACTGCTGCAGCTCCTGGATGATGTCGGCTACAGAACGCGGGAAGACAAGATATATGTCCAGTGCTTCGATCCGGACGAGGTGCGGCGAATCCGGCATGAACTGGACTGCGAACTGAAATTGACGCAATTGATGGATAATCCGGAATGGGGCGACTATTTTCCAGAGCACGACTTTCTGCTTACCCCGGACGGGTTCAGCGAGATCCCGATTCGCGTACATCTCAACGTGACCGACCAGCCGGGGTTCCCGATTCCGTTCTTTCCCTCGTTCACCGGGTCCGCTGCCCTTGGCGACATCACCGGTGATGGCAAGATGGAAGTCGTCGCGTCGCCGAGCTTC
>JADFGH010000034.1 GCA_022567775.1 Pseudomonadota bacterium
CCGTAGACCATGCTATGAATCTCGCACGATCAAACGCGCTGCACTCGGCACAGCAACCGACATTCCCGGCTACCCATGAACTTTTCGGACTAGGGCGGTCATCGTTTAGTCGTGTCGGACAAGCACTGGAAGATTCATAAGTTCGGCGGCAGCAGCCTTGCTGACGCGAAATGCTTTGAGCGTGTGGGTGACATAATCGCTGGACTGCCGGACGCGAAGATCGGGGTTGTCGTGTCTGCAATGGATGGCATGACGGACAAACTGATCCATCTGTCGTTGATGGCCGAGCGTGATGACAGTGCATACATCGCCGAATGTCACCAGATCGGCCAGCGCTATTCGAATACTGCAAAAGACCTCGTGTCAGGCGAGCGGCTGGTCCGCTTACTGGATCAATGGGGTCAGGATGCAAGGGAGATCGAAGATGTTCTGAAAGCCGTTGCGCTCGTGAAGTCTGCGCCGCAGCGTACCAGGGACATCGTCGCGGGATACGGCGAAATCTGGTCAGCACGATTGCTGGCAGCACATCTCGAGCAGAAACTGGGTGCTGAGCGTGCCGGCAGGTGGATCGATGCCCGTGAGGTTGTGAAAGTCCGGCACGGCGAACTTGGCCCGGCAGTGCTGTGGAAGGAGTCGCGCACAGCGATCGCCAGGCTTATCGACAAGGATTTCTCCGGCATTGCCGTGATAACCGGATTCATCGCCTCTGATGAGGAAAACCTGCAGACAACGCTTGGCCGAAACGGCAGTGACTTCTCGGCGGCCATATTCGCCTCATTGACGGACGCTAAAGAACTCAGCATCTGGACTGACGTGGACGGCGTCATGAGCGCCGACCCAAACCGGGTGCCGGACGCGCAGGTCATCGACCGGCTGTCCTACAATGAAGCCATGGAACTGGCGTATTTCGGCGCCAAAGTCATTCATCCGCAAACACTTGGACCGGCTGTCGACAACAATATTCCGGTTATCATTCGCAACAGCTTTAATGCGCATCATCCCGGCAGCAGAATCAGTGCCGAGTCCAGCCCGGCCGAGCGCATAACGGGAATAACAGCTGTCAGCGGCATGGCCCTGGTCAACCTTGAGGGTGCCGGCATGATCGGCGTGCCCGGCACAGCAGACCGGCTATTTGCGGCGCTTAAGGAGGCCGGTGTTTCCGTAACGCTGATTTCCCAGGCAAGTTCCGAGCATTCCATCTGTATCGCGGTGCCGGGCGATGTGGCGGAGCGCGCAAAGAATGTCATCCTGGAGGCATTTGCAGACGAACTCGCCAGTGGCCAGATTCAGCAAGTAGAGACAACAGGCGCGCAGAGCATCGTGGCCGTGGTCGGCGACGGTATGGCAGGCAAGCCGGGCATAGCCGCCAGGTTTTTTGGCAACCTGGGCCGTGCCGGCATTAATGTCCGTGCCATCGCCCAGGGATCGTCTGAGCGCAATATTTCGGCAGTGGTCGACACTGATGATGTGACGCGCGCGTTGCGTGCGCTGCATTCCGGTTTTTACCTGTCCGCGAAGACGCTCTCGATCGGGCTCGTTGGCTGTGGCACGGTTGGCGGTGCCCTGCTTGACCAGATGCATCGGCAGGCGGACCGGCTGCGAAAGGACTTCGATCTCGATTTGCGTGTACGTGGAATCGCACGTTCAAAACACATGCTCCTCGCCGATCGCAGGATTGACCTCGGTGACTGGCGCGAGGGCATTAGCGCGACCGAGACGAATATCGACTTCGATGCATTTGAAAGTCACGTTCATCCTGATCATCTGCCGCACGCCGTGATCATCGATTGCACAGCAGATCAGGCAGTTGCCGATCGTTACGCAGGTTGGCTGGAACGCGGCATACACATTGTTACGCCGAACAAGAAAGCGTTCAGTGGTGATCAATCGTATTACGAGGCGCTGGCAAACAGCGCGAGGAAAGGCAATACCCACTATCTTTACGAGACCACGGTCTGTGCCGCGCTGCCCATAATCCGGACGATAAGGGACCTGATCGATACCGGCGATCGTATCAGGTCATTGCAGGGCATCCTCTCAGGCACGCTGGCTTATTTGTTCAACGTCTACGACGGCAGTGTTCCGTTTTCTGAAATTCTGACGCAGGCGAAGGAAAGCGGTTATACGGAACCTGATCCACGCGATGATTTATCGGGAATGGATGTCGCTCGCAAGCTGACTATTCTTGCGCGTGAACTCGGTCAACACATCGAGATCGGTGATTTCCCGGTGCAAAACCTGATCGCAAAAGATTTACGTGGCCTGGAAACTGATGAATTCATGCGCGAGCTCCCGAGGTATGACGACGAAATGCTCGCGCTCTACAAGGAAGCGAAAGATGAGGGAAAGACATTGCGGTATGTAGCACGGCTCACAGCGCAGGGGGATGCATCGGTTGGACTGGAAAAGGTGGCGGCAGATGCGCCGTTCAGCAACATCAGTTCAACAGATAACATCGTGCAATTCGTCACGGACCGGTATTCCACCAATCCGCTGGTCATACAGGGGCCTGGCGCAGGCCCCGAAGTTACGGCTGGCGGCGTCTTCGGAGATCTCCTGAAGTTGGCCCGAATAATTCACGAGTGACGGCACCCATCACGTCAAGTAGCATATGTCTCAGGCGAATCACAACCCATTGGATTGTATCGAAGCGTTGCAGCATGCGCCTGCCGGGCTGTCGCTTTCTGTGCCGGCACATCGTGTCCGATCCTGCTCGACCCGTAAGCCCGCTATGAATCTCACACGATCGGATGCGCTGCACGCGGCACAAAATCCGACATTCCCGGCCACTCATGAAATATTCGAGCCGACCACTTTTCTTGGCGATGGAGCGCTGCAATGAGTACCAACAACTACGTTACCGCGTTCGCCCCTGCATCCATCGGCAATGTTGCGGTGGGCTACGACACGCTCGGTCTTGCAATCGCTGGCGCCGGTGATCGTGTTTCGGCACGCAAGACTGAGAGCGCTGGAATCACCATCAAGGAAGTTCGCGGTCTCGACGGAGAAATCCACGCCAATCTGTCCGTTGATCCTGATCACAACACGGCATCGATTGCCGCGCATGCCCTGTGGAAAGCGCATGGCGATGCATCAGGCGTTGAACTGATCGTGTTAAAGGGTGTGCCGCTGCAATCCGGTATGGGCAGTTCTGCGGCATCTGCGGTAGCCGCGACGGTCGCGGTCAATGCGCTGTTGGACAATCCACTGCAAAAACCTGAATTATTACCCTACGCGCTCGAGGGGGAACAATATGCGAGCGGCGGATTGCATGCCGACAATGTCGCGCCAAGCCTGCTCGGCGGACTGGTTCTTTGTCCAACTTCGCTGCTTCCGGATGCCTGGTCGCTGCCAACGCCTAAGGGTATCAGCAGTATCCTCGTGCACCCTGATATGCAGGTCAATACCGCGGAGCAGCGGCGAAATCTCGCGCGCAGCGTCACGGTTGATCAATGGCTGGCGCAGCAAGGCTACCTCGCGGGCTTTATCGCTGCTTGTGAGCGGAATGATGCGGATCTTATTCGGCGTTGCCTCAAGGATGTGATCATTGAACCTCAGCGCAAATCAGCCGTACCCTGTTTCGACGCCGTCAAGGAAGCCGCTTTGAAGACCAATGCATTGGGTTGTTCCCTGTCCGGCAGCGGACCCGGTATTTTTGCGCTGTCCCTGGATGCTGAAGCACATAACGTGGCCATTGCGATGGAGCAGGCTTGCCGCACCATGGGCTATGAATGTCAGTCATGGATCAGTCCGATGACGGCCGACGGTGCATACCTGGAAGATTAAACGTGAAATTCATAAGCACGCGCGGCGAAAAAACCGTAACGTTTGACCAGGCGCTCATCCGGGGCATTGCGGAGGATGGCGGTCTTTACCTGCCCGACGCATTGCCGGCTTTCAATGTTGATGATTTCTCCAGCGCGCAATCGATTGCCGAGGTCGCGAAGATTCTCCTGCAGCCGTTTTTCGAGTCATCCACACTTCTGCCCGAGCTGGACGAAATAATCGCTGAGACATTCAGTTTCCCATTGCCTGTGACACCACTACCGACGCAAGCAGGGAGCGCCGGGCTGTTAGAGCTCTATCACGGTCCTACCGCGGCGTTCAAGGACGTCGGCGCAGGTTTCCTGGCAGCTTGCATCAGTCGCCTCGAGGCCGACCAGGACAATCCGCTTACCATTCTTGTCGCAACGTCCGGGGATACGGGCGGAGCTGTGGCTGCGGCGTTTAATGAGCGACCCGGGGTCCGGGTCGTGGTGTTGTACCCTCAGGGCAGAGTTTCGGATCGGCAGGCACATCAGCTGACCTGTTGGGGCGACAACGTGCTCTCCCTCGCGGTGCGGGGATCATTCGACGATTGCCAGGCAATGGTTAAAGCAGCCATGGCAGATGCGGCGTTCACCCGATACCGCTTCGGTTCCGCAAACAGCATCAACATCGGCAGACTGCTGCCGCAAAGCATCTATTATGCCGATGCGAGTCTCAGGCATTTCGGGGATAGCGGCCGCAAGCCCTCATTCGTGATACCGACAGGAAATCTTGGTAATGCGCTGGCATGCTGCCTGGCGCGGCAGTTCGGCTTGCCCATCGGCGAGATTGTGCTGGCGACAAACGCCAACCGCCTTATTTCTGATTTCCTGGCGGGAGAGGAATGGCTGCCACGTGCCAGTATTCAGACACATGCCTCCGCGATGGACGTGGGCAACCCAAGCAATATGGAGCGGCTGCGCTACCTTTTCGGTGAGGCGGATCAGCTAAAGAGTGTCGTCACTGCCTTGTCGGTCAGTGACCGGGAAATTGAGGACGAAATACGCCGAAACTTTACGGAATTCGGGATTGCCACTTGTCCGCACACGGCAACCGCAACGTTCACCTGGCGAGCGCTCACTAACGAACAGCGAACGGCAAATGACTGGATCCTTGTTGCGACCGCGCATCCCGCGAAGTTCGAACAGATCGTGGAACCGATCATCGGCCAGACGCTATCGCTACCGGATGGGATGGCCAGCATGCTTTCGCGGGAACGTCACTACGTGGAAATCGAGCCGGATCTTCGATCGATGGCGGCAGCGCTTGATCATCGATTTTCGGCATAAGCTGCGTACAATGCGAGCCACCAAAGAGCGCCAGGCACCGCGGAACACTAAACGATGAAAGACATTTTACCTGCAGATTTTCACAACGCATACCTGCTGCCGCTGCTACTCATCGTATTGCTGGTGACCTGGCTCGTTATCCGGGCGCGCAAGAGTCACGCCGTATCACTTTCGCAGGTGCTCAATACGATCGCCTTCGAGCGCATCGAAGATCTCGTTATTCCCAATGCCGACGAAGGCGAAATCCACATCGACCACCTGGTGCTGACAACGCAGGGACTGTTGATCGTCGACGTGAAGGACGTCAGCGGTGCCGTGTTCGGCAGCGACAAGATGCAGGACTGGACCGTCATCTCGGAAGGCCGGCGCTTTACTTTTGCCAATCCGCAGCCGGCGCTTTATGACCGCATCGCTGCCGTGCGTCAGATCGTGCGCCAGGTCCCGGTTGCCGGGCGCATCGTGTTTTTCGACAAAGCGAGCTTCACCAAAGGCGTTCCAGGCCTGGTGACTACCCTTGATGAACTGAAGGACGAGTTCGGAGAAAAAGATAAAGCAGCCGCCAAGGTCAAGATCGAAGCATTCATGCCGCACTGGGAATTGATCCTCACCAAGGCTGATAGTTCGGCGCCAGCACGCACAAATCGCAAAACCTCGCACTTCTGATTTTTTCGATCGCAAATTGCCCGTTTCTCCCGGAGAGGCACCATGAAATATCGAACAGTCCTCGGCGTATTGGCGTCGATCACGTCCTTATCGGCTTTCGCGCTGGAAACGGCTGATTACCAGCTCATAGATTTGAGCCACAGCTATGGCGAAGACACGCTGTATTGGCCCACGTCGCCATCGGCGTTTGAGAAAGAAGAACTGGCCTTTGGCCTGACCGATGGCGGCTGGTTTTACTCGGCGTACTCGGTCTGTACGCCCGAGCATGGCGGCACGCACCTCGATGCACCGGTTCATTTTGCGAAGGGCGGCGATACTACCGAGAAAATACCGCTGGAAAACCTCGTTGCCCCGGCCGTCGTAATCGATGTCAGCGAGAAGGCGGCGGCGGACCGCAACTATCGCCTCACTGCAGAAGACCTACGCGAATTCGAAAACCGGCACGGAAAGATTGCCCCCGGCACCATCGTGCTGCTGCGAACCGACTGGAGCCAGTACTGGCCCGATGCGATGGCCTACCTCGGGGACGATACGCCAGGCGATGCGAGCAATCTTCAGTTTCCGGGATACGGCGAAGCTGCCGGCAGAATTCTGGCGGAGGATCGAAGGGTAGCAATGCTTGGCGTAGATTCCGCATCGGTTGATTATGGCAAGTCCCAGGATTTTATCGTGCACAGAATCGGCAGTGCACAGGGTGTCGCCAATCTCGAGAACCTGACAAACCTCGACCAGTTACCAGCAACCGGTGCGACTATCCTTGCGTTGCCAATGAAAATTGAAGGTGGCTCGGGCGGTCCTGTCAGGGTAGTGGCACTCGTACCCAAATAGTCAAAGTGCAAAAAAACGCTCTGCATTTTCCGTGGTTGCGGATGCGATGACTGACTCCGGTTGACCCGTTGCGTCGGCAAGCACACGCAACACCTCACGCAAGTACATTGGCTCGTTGCGGCGTGTTTTCGGCTTCGGGTCCAGGGTACGCGGCAAAAGATAGGGCGCGTCCGTCTCGATCATCAGCCGGTCGAGCGGAATCTGCCCGACGATGTTTTTCAGATCCCCGCCGCGGCGTTCATCACAGATCCATCCGGTGATGCCGATAGTCAGTCCCAGGTCCAGGTAGTCGCTTAATTCCGTTGCGCCGCCGGTAAAGCAGTGCGCAACTGCTCGCGCCACATCGCTCATCGCAGGTTCAAGGATCCTGAGAAAATCTTTGTGTGCATCACGCTGGTGCAGAAAAACCGGAAGCCCGGTCTCTGCCGCCAGTTCGAGTTGCCGGCGAAAAGCATCGCGCTGCTCATCCTGCGGTGAGAAATTCCGGAAGTAATCGAGACCACACTCGCCCACGGCGACGACGGCGTCCTGCGCAGTCAGTTCAGAGAGCGTCAAGTGCACGGCGTCCGAGTAGTCACTGGCATGATGCGGGTGCACGCCCACGGTCGCATACATCCGTTCCGGCCAGTTCGCCGCCAGGCTTAATGCATCACGGCTGCCCTGTTCGCTGCTGCCGGTCAGGATCATCCTGCGTACGCCGGCATCGCTCGCGCGCTGGATGACCTCGTCGCGATCGTCATCGAAACTGTGGTGCGTCAGGTTCGCGCCTATATCGATCAGATCAACCGGCATCATTGAACTCTCAAGAGGGGTGCCAGCGAAAGACCAGGGCCCCGAATGACAGGAAAATCGTGCTCATTATCACCAGGGTCGTTAGCTGCGGTGCAATTTCCACAAATCCTGCGCCATCGATCATGACCGCGCGTGCGGCATCAAGAACATGGGTCAGCGGAAATATGTTCGATACTCGCTGAACCCATTCGTTTGCCGACTCAAGGGAAAACCAGACGCCTGACAGCATCATCATCGGCCACGTCACCATGTTTAGAAATCCGCCCGCCAGTTCTTCGCTGGCAACGCGGGCAGAAATCATCAGCCCCAACGAGATCAGGGAAATCGCACCAACGATCAATACCACCAACAAGGTCAGGTAGCTGCCATCCATCCGCGTGTCGAGAAAAAACTTTGTACCCAGAAACAGGAACGACGTAATCATCACGATCAACATCAAACGGGACACAACCTGTGCAATGACGAATTCAACGGAGCGCAATGGCGTGGCTCGCAGGCGTTTGAGAAATCCGTTCTTGCGGTAGCGGACGACGACATAACCAACGCCGAAGAGCGAGCTGAACATCATGTTCATGCCGAGTATGCCGGGCAGTACCCAGTCGACGTAGCGGATCGCATCACCCTCAATTTGTGCTTTTTCCAAACTGTACTCATGCCCGCTATCTGATTCCAGAAGCGCCAGTTCGGCAAAGTAACCTTTGCGCGAGTCCGGGTTGATCCAGTAACGCTGTCGTCCCTCGAATTGCACCAGGAGGTCGAGTTGATGACGCGCAATCCTGCTTAATCCGGTTGCTTCATCCTTGATGACTACAAAATCGATAAAGCGGGTTTCGAGAAACGGGTGCGCGCTGACATCGATCCCGGATGCAGACTGCAACACGCCAACCGTATAGACGGGGCGGTCGGCGCTGAAGATAAAAGACAGGCCGAGCATCAACATGACAGGCAATATGAAATTCCAGGCCATGGTTCCGCGATCCCTGACGAATTCGAGATTGCGGGCCCGAAAGATTGCAAAAATTCGCTTCAACATGGCATCGATCCTGCTCCCGGTTGTTTATCAGGCACGCAGCGAGTGTCCGGTAAGGTCGAGAAACAGGTCCTCGAGATTGGGTTGCCGGATCTTCATCCCGTTCAGTCCGCTGGCTCGCGCCGCCAGCTCCTGCAGGCTTGCGCTGACGTCGTCGGTTTCGATTTCAATGATTCCCTGCGTCTCGAGAACCCGGTGCTCGATGTCCGCAAGATCGCCGACAAAATCATCCAGCGGCAGTTCGATGATGACATGCTTGTAATGCTCTTTGAGCAACACCTCGGGAGAGCCCTGCGTAATGATCTTGCCGACATCCATGATCGCAATCTCGTCGCACAGAAACTGTGCTTCTTCCATGTAGTGGGTGGTCAGGATGATGGTCGTGCCGCCGGCGCGAATACGCGATATCAAATCCCAGAAATTCCGTCGCGCCTGTGGATCGAGCCCGGTTGTCGGTTCGTCGAGGAAAACGATACGCGGGTCGTTCACCAGCGCGACGCCCAACAGGAGCCTTTGCAACTGGCCGCCCGACAATTTACGATTGTCCCGGTCGAGCAGATCCCTCAATGAACAATCGTCGATGACCTGATCCAGGTCTGCCTGCCTGTGGTAGAGATTCCGGAACATCTCCAGGGTCTCCCTGACAGTGATGAATTGCTGCAAAGCCGTACTTTGAAATTGCACGCCGGCCTCTTCGCGAAATTTGCTGCCCGCCGGCTCGCCGTAGTAGTAAACCTCGCCGGAAGTTGCTGGCGTGACCCCTTCCATAATTTCCACGGTCGTGGTCTTGCCCGCGCCATTTGGACCCAGGAGACCAAAGCAAATACCTTCCTCAACCTGGAACGAGAGGTCGTCGACGGCGAGAACACCGGGATATTGTTTGACGAGATTGCGGACCTCGAGAGCTATTTGCATGGACCGGTCGGACTCTGGCGTTTTGAAGTGGGCTTGAGGGTACCTCTAGTTGCCTGTACAACCAAATATGCCTGAGCGGCATCGAATCAGTACAAAATAGAAATATTCCCTGTTTAGAGGACCCGAAAATGCACAACACGCACAGATTTTCCGCACTCAGCGCTGGCCTGCTGGCATTGCTGCTCATTGCACCGGCACACGGGCTTAGCCTGAACAAAAGCATCAAGGTTGACGCCGGCAGTGAAACCGGCGGTCAGTCAACGATTAACGGCAGCATTACTGTCGGCAAGGGCGCGGTCATCAACGGCTCACTGGAGACGGTGAACGGCTCGATTCGCATTGCCGAAGATGTGACGCTGAAAGATGCGGAAACCGTGAACGGCACTATTCGCATCGGCTCGGGTTCGTCTACAGCGGACGTAAGCAGCGTGAATGGTTCGATTCGGCTTGGGGAAAACGTCAGCGTTGGCGGCGAAGTCGAGGTTGTAAACGGCAGGATCTCCCTGGATTCCGGCACCAAAGTGGCTGAGGGCGTTAGTAATGTGAATGGCGAAATAACGCTGACCGGCGCAGAGGTCGCTGGCAACCTGTCGACCGTGAACGGCGACGTGTCACTGAATGACGGCTCAACGCTGCACGGCGATCTGGTGGTCGAAAAGCCGGGCGGCTGGAACTGGAGCGATAACAATCGCAAGCCGAGAATCATTATCGGTCCGAATTCCAGGGTACTTGGCAACATCGTCCTGGAACGCGAAGTCGAGCTGTTCATCAGCGACTCGGCCGAAGTTGGCGGCGTGACCGGCGAAATGAGTCTCAGCGACGCGGTAAGATTCAGCGGCAGCAGGCCTTAAGAGTACCTCTGAAGCGCGTTAAGCACTAACAGGCGCTTCGGGTTAAACTCCGGCGGTGCAGAGCGCAGCTACCCAATTACCGCTGTTTCCCCGGGAATCCGCAAAGCCAGGCCAGGCGCCGGGCTTTTCCGTGCGCGAAAGCGGCAGAGCCAAACGGCTTTCCATCAAGGTCTTCCCACGAGGTCGCGTCGAGGTGGTGGTGCCACGACGCACCAGGCCTTTCGAGGTGGAAGCCTTTGTCAGCGAGAACCAGGAATGGATTGAGCGCGCCCGCGCATCATTTGCGGAGGATCATCCGCCACAGACTTTTGAGCTGCCCACTCTCATTCATTTGCCTGCCATCGCGACCGTTACCCGGGTACGCTACGTCAGGTGCTCGAATGCAAAGTCAGTACGCTACAGCCACAAGCACGGGGTGCTTACGCTCCGTGGGCAGACGGGAGATGACAAACATTGCGTTGATGCAATTCGGCGCTGGCTGTCAGCGACTGCCAAACGCGAGTTTGCGCCGCGCCTCAAGGCCTTGTCGGTGCTGACGGAGTCACCATACGCGAAGATGCATGTCAGGGCGCAGCGCAGCTGCTGGGGCAGCCGCAGTTCCAGCGGCACCATCAGCCTCAACCTCTGCCTGTTATTCCTGGCCCCGGAACTGTTGCGCTACCTGCTGATTCATGA
>JADFGH010000035.1 GCA_022567775.1 Pseudomonadota bacterium
CATCGTGGATGCCGCAACGCTTTGCAGGAGAATCCGTTCTGCGTTCTCGATGTACATTTTATTGAGATCGGAATCATCGTCTTTAAGCATCGGAAACGCTTTGACGTAGCGAAAATCTGCGACGATGACAATGAAACCGGGTGCGGTGGCGAGGCCAGCATAGTTTGGCGTCGGAAACTTCATCTTGAGGCTGGCGCGCAAGCGTTGTTCCGCGACAAAGTAATCGGCGATCTCCTGCTTGACCTCCGGATCCCGGATTACGATATAGTGCCAGGGCTGGGCGTTGGCTCCCGATGGCGCATGCCGCGCCGCTTCCAGGACCATTTCATAATGCTCTTTTGGCATTTCGTATTCAGGATCGAATTGTCGGGTAGTAATTCGATTGCGGGCAATATCGATAAAATGATCATACAGTTGGCGGCTGCCGATATTGGGCCGCATCTCGCTGATGGCTGTAGTCATGTTGCTCTCCGGTGACTTGCCTGTAGGGTGCTATTCCCTACGTATTAAAGTATCGGGGCCAGGGACTGGTCATTATTGGCGTCAATGTACTGGACTTTTCATATCGGTATATGACTGATGACCGGGATATCGATTCGCATTCGATCGAGGCAAGGCTGAAAATTCCAATGGTGAATGATCGCTACCCCGAACCTTATCTACGTTTCTACACACAGACTGAAGCGAATTTCCAAGAGATCAGCTCATCGGCAATCAACGGCAGCGAGAGTTGCATCCGGGGCTCGATGCCATCACATCTTTTCCGGCTCTGATCGGCGCACCGAGACTGCGCTCTAATGCGCAACAAGTTCGGCCACGGCCGCCTCTCCCGGCGGATGTACGATGAATACCTGCGTTAACTTTACATCGAGCGCCGTGGAGATCGCCGTGTTGGCGCCGGTTTCCGGATCAGGATAAGCATCCGCCAGCCGGCGCAAGGCTTTGTACAGGGAAATACCCGAAATCTGCCCGTTACTCAGGTGGTGCGTGGAATCGTTCCTGATCAGCTGCTTGTACCAGGTATCGACATCGGCATATCCGGCGATCAGCCCCTCGGCACCTGTGGGCGTCAGCTTCAGTTGCAACCGCATGTCGCGAATGATCTGGAATGTGGGAACATTGAGGTTCATCCACGGGATCACAACCTCGGCTATCGGTTCGGTCGTGAGCACGGAATCGACTATTTTTCCCCGCGTCTGCCGAATGAGTTTTGCGCCCCATCGCATGTCGACTCTTTGCGATCCGCCCGACATTACTTTCATGCCGGTCGCGTCAGTCAATAGTCGATCGAGTCCTCGATAGAGAGTCACCGTGACATTGTCGTCGTTGGTCAGATCATCGACGCCGGTCAGCTCGATCATCGTCCTGTTGTAACGCCTGTCGGCAATCGCCTTATTCTGGAAAATGTATTCGACCCCAACCGGGCCTCTGAAGCCAATGATGCAAGCGACGGCACGGTAGACCTCATTATCGATGCCCTGCTCACCATCGGGATGGGTAAAATCATTCGGTCCTGTTTTGCCGTCGAGATTCAAGCCGTAAGAGAGCGGCCCCTCCGCCTCATAGAAAGGAAATGAGTCCGGATCTGCCGTCGGATGCCAGGTCTCGATCTCTTGCTTCAGCTGCGTATCGACGACCGTCCTCTTTTCGCTATCGGGGAACAGGACCTCGAACTGTTCGCGAGGACCAGGGTTGAACCCGTTGGGGCATTCCTGCTTCGCGTCGGGCGTCTGATAGACGGCCCAGAACAGATCGGTCATCACATAGCCGATCGCCCCTTCTCTTGGCGCAATCGGGGCGCCGCCATCAGCCTGTACCGCAAATGATGCAAGCAAAGCAATGCATATCAGAATCGCCGGCGACCGGTTTTTCATTGTCTGCTCCCTGTTCGCGACGATCATCAGAGCGTGCCTCCCATGTAATCATCCCTTAACCAAAACGCCTTGAGTCCGTTACGCTGCGCGCGCCATTCGCCGGTACCAGCACCGTTGACATCTCCCGGCTGCTGGTCGCCGCCGTAGGTGTACACGGGGCGATCACGATAGGCCCACACGCTGAATGCGTCGGCTTGTTCTGCAGCCGCATGATGCCCCGTTTTCGGATCGATGTTGATGACACTCCATGCCCGACTATTGCTCATGGTGCCAATATCCGCTAACACGTACGGCCAGCTCTTCAGGCATTTGCCGGGGTCGCCGCCCCCGCACATCGCGAGACGGTAGACCTGCGTATCATTGGGATGCTCGCAGCTCAGTTGATCGACGGAATCATCGCCACAGACATAGGTGTAGATGGTCATGCCGCGGGAATCGGCCAGCACCTGACCCACCAGCGTGTCCTGAACGGTGAAGTTTGCAGGAATTGATGGGGCCCGTTGTGTGTAAACGTTGCTCCAGCCGGGAACGTCGCTGCCCTCAAGACTCCAGGACCGTGGGTCCAGGACGTTCGTGTACAGCGGCTGTTGCCTGAAGGCCCACTGCCGCACACCGGGGGAGCGCTCTATGATTGACCACTCACCCTGCGCCTGAGCCATCGCCGGCGCGGTGACCGGGACCCAGGTCCGCGCGCAATCGGCGTGACACATTGACGTATCTGGCGTGTCCTGGTCGTAGGCGTAAACGGAATAATTCTTATCCGTCGTGAGCAGGCGACCTACCGTGGTCGTTTTGACAGCGAATCCCGGCGGGATCCTGGATGGCGGGCCAACAGGGACGCGATTAGCGGGAGAATCACCACCGTAGCGGCGCGTCGTGCCTCCGATTACGTCACCGGGTTCATTATCGAGAACCGAGATGTATAGCGGCTGCTCGTCAAAAGTCCATTGCCTGGTGCCATCCTTGCGATCGACAACCGTCCATTTGCCGATTTCCTGCGCATCGTCGGCGGCAAGTACCGGCGGCCAGAGATCCGTACAGCTCGGCCGGCTGTCGAGTTCGGGCAGCAGTATTCCCGGCGGATAGGGACTCATCAGGCCGGCAGTGACGGTACGGACTTCGTCGTAGCAGGCCGGATTTCCCTGGGTTTCACCACTGTAGCCGTTGCGCAATTTATGCGATGGCCATGTGTACAGTGTGCGGCCGCCGGCATCGGCAAATACCGGCCCCTCGAGCTCGGTGGCCTCGACACGAAATCCGGGTGGCATCGGCACGCTGACATATTCTTCGACCGAGCCAGGAGTATCTGGTCTGTCCGGCTCCGCGGCCACCACCATTACTGTCGCAAACATCAGTGCGGCCACGATGAAGTTGCAGCCAGGCCAATGCCTGGTGTCAGACGAGTATTTCACCGATCTCACTGGACGTGTTATTGCTCTTGTCACCCCACGAGCGTACATCCAGCCCCATCAAACGCATCGCCGTGTAACCGAGTCGACATCCGGGGCTGCCGCCGCCGTCGATGTGCAGACCGGTTTTGACTCTGCCGCCAGCGCTGCCGGCACTGAACATCGGAATGCCGTCGATCCCGTGAATCTTGGCGAACGACTGGTCGGTCGTGGCGTAGATAAAAGCGTTGTCGAGCAACGTCCCATCGCCTTCTTTGAAATCGGCCAGGGCCTGCACGTAGTAGGCCCATTCCTCCATCGCGCGCCGCGTATACCACGACACATTGGGTTGGCATTGCTCCGCTTCGACCACGGCTTCCTCGTGGGTCGCGGTGTGGTGCGGTTTGTCATAGCCAGGCTTGGTCGTGGCTGAAAATGCGGACGCATAGAACATATTGAAGACACGGGTCTGGTCGCAGGCCAGCGCCATCAGCATGAGATCCGTCATCATGCGATGTCGCTTTGCCACCAGGTCCGCATCGAGACCGGACGGCAAATCTTCGGGACGATCGGTGACGATACAGGCCTCTCGCGGATCGGGCTTGGTGAGCTGCAGATCGAAGCGACGCTCCAGATCACGCAATCCGGTGAAGTATTGATCCAGTCGGGCCCGGTCTTCGGTCCCGAGTTCCCTGCTCAACGAGCGCGTCTCTTCAAGCACGTGCGACAACGAGCTCTTGCGAACCATGACGCGGGGATCCGGCGTGAACCCGGACGCGTTGGGGTCCTGAAAATCCCCGCCAAACAGCCGCTGGTAAAATCGCAACGGCGACCACTCCGGTGCATTCACGGAATTACCGTTCTCATAACTGAAACTGTCACGAACATCTCCAGTAGCCGTCGCACTCAGGCTCTGGAAACGCGTTTCGTTACCGATCTTCCTGGCGACGGTCACGTCGATGGTCTCGCCGGGACGATTCTCGGAAGTCATCGGGGCGATCCCGGATCGCAAAATAACCCAGCCGGAGTGATGACAGAGGTTCGGGGCAGCGTCCTTGAAAACCTTGTAGTTGGTAAACAGGTTGATGTGCTTCTGGATCGGCGCGAGCGACGCAATTTCCAGCGGCAGATCAAAATTCGCCCCGGTCTTCTTCGGAACGAAGATCGCCTCGCTCATGCCCAGCCCCCAGGACCAGGTGCCAAAACGCAAAGGCATCGGCGCCCCCGACGCCAGGGCAGTCCCGTTTTCGTTCAAAAAGCAATCGAGAAGGGGAAGCGCGATGGTCACCGCAGTGCCGTTCAACATGCCTCTTAAGACACGACGTCTGCTCAGCTTGCTCATGTGACAATCTCCTCTTCCGTTACCTTCATTGCAGGTCCAGGGCAATCCGCGCTGGCGACTTGCCGGTTGCGTTCACAACAGTTTCCGCTGGCCTCTGATCTGACCTGACTTGCGAGAACGCCCGGCTGTTGGCGATATCCCGCAGCAGGTCCGGCACTTTATAACCGTGCCCGGCAAATCGCTCCAGGAAATGTGCCAGGATCTCGCGATCATACCGCAATGAGACCGGCCCACCCGTCCCGTAGGCGTACAAGCGGTTGACCAGGCAGTATGGCAGTTTCGGGTGGTCTCGCATGGCCCTGGTCAAACCATCGACATCTTCGTAAATCACACCATCGAGCTCGCCGCTCGTGTCGAGTGCAACACCGTTCTCTGTTGCCCGGTAACGACCCGCGCCATCGAAATTCTCGAGTGCAAGACCCATGGGATCCATGATCAGGTGACACCCGGCGCATGACGGATTCGTTGAGTGAATTTGCAGCCGCTCACGGGCAGTTTTCAAATCGCCAGCCTCCTCGAGCAAAGAAAAGTCCACGTTCGGAGGAGGCGCCGGCACCTTCTGGCACAAAAATAATTCTCGCAGCGCCTTGCCTCGAAGTGTCGGCGAGCTGCGCACGGCATGCGAATGTGCAGCCAGGAAGCTGACTTGCGTGAGCAAGCCTCTGCGGGAACTGTCCTCTGGAAATTCGTAGGGCACCCAGCCGTTGGCAGTGGGCGTGCCGTAGACCGCCGCCAGATTCATCGACATGAACGTGCTGCGGGTGGTGAACAAATCGCGATAGTCCAGACCCCGCGTAAGGACGTGATCAATCACCGTCCGCAAGGTCTGCTCCCGTGCATCCGCCAGCGTTGCGCCGGTCACCATCGGATAGACGATGGGGTCCTTCGCAAGACTGGTGAATTCATCGAAGGCCATCATGTCGTCGAAGAAGGCTCGCATGCCGTCTTCAAGACGCGAGCTCGCCAGCATCCGCTCGACGGAGCGCTGCAGGCCCTCCCCGGTGTAGAGATCGCCACTCGCGGCAGCCAGCAACAAGGCATCGTCAGGCGCCGCGTTCCACAAGAAGAAACTCAAGCGTGACGCCAGGGAGTAGGCATTGAGGCGCTCCTGCCCCGGTCTCGCCGGATCGGGCTCGGAGACATCGATAATGAACACCACCTCCGGGCTGATCAGTATTGCCTCAAGCGCCAGGCCCAGGCCCGCGTAGAAATCCTCCGTCTGATCGGCCGCGGCCTCCGCCACGCCAACCAGCTCAGCCACTCGTGTCTCGCCCAACGGACGACGATACAGAAGACGCCCGGTTTCTCTGAGGAACCGGGCCGCGCAGGCAGCGTCGGCTTCCGTCACTGATACCGGCTTGCAGGGAATGAGATAATCGCGATGCTGTTCGTCCACCACTTTTTCCGCTACGGACGCGGCGGCCTGCTGAATCTGTTGTATCTGATCGGAGGTAACGCCGACGAAAGCAGCCCCCGAAGCCAGCAGTCCATCGGTCCGGGTGAGCGGCGGTAACGGCGGCGCCACGCTGTCGCTGATATCGGCACCGAAAATCTGGGCGATCGTATTGGAATACTGTTGTCCCGTCATTAACCGGACGCGCAATGGGGACGCACTGTCTTCCGGTTCGACCGGGCCCCTGGAGCAAGCCGCAAGGAGTAAGACTGCCGCCAAAACAGCTCTGAACAGCAAGCGCCCGCCGGGCGCGGAGCTGAAACGCAATTGATCGCAATAGGTCAACAAGCCGCTGTGGCCTCCGGGATATCAGATCGACAATTATATCATCGGAACGACCCGTTGCTCGCTGTAAAGGGTAAGCTACAAGCTGCCTGTTAACGCTGTTCGGCCACCTGTTTTGCCGTAACTTCGCCGCCCGTGTTGCCCCAGGCGCTGCGCAGATAACTGGCGAGCGCAGCGATTTCCTCATCGTCGAGAAGATAGCGGAAATCTTCCATGGGCTTCCTCCGCTTGGTGGGTAGCGGCGGATCGGGCAACTCCGGACCATCGAGAATGACGTTGATCAGGGAGGCAGGATTACTCGCCTGTACCACCAGGCTGCCGCCGCCCAAGCGCGGTGCGGATTCTTCATCGCCCAAGCCGGTCGGTAGATGACAGGTGCCGCAATGCAAGTTGTACAGCGTGCGCCCCATTCCCAAAACGCTGCGTTTTGCGGTTGCCCTGGTGTACCCCTCGTTCGGCGGCAGGCTCTTCAGGTAGACGGCCATCGCGTTGACATCGCCATCGCTCAGATGCCGTGTACTGTTCAGGAGCACTTCATTCATAGGCCCGAACGTTTCTACGTACGAGTTTCTGCCGGTCTTGAGGTACGCTGCAACTTCCTCGAGCGGCCATAGCCCTAAGCCGCTCGGCGCCGACGTCAGATTCGGAGCCGACCAGGGACGCAAGGTGCCGTTGGGAACTTTGTCGGTATACACGCCCCCGGTCATCGCCATATCGGCATGCTCGGCGCCAAGGTAATTCCTGGGAGAATGGCACGCTCCGCAGTGCGCCAGCGCCTCGACAAGATAGGCGCCCCGATTCCATTCCGCCGATTTTGCAGCGTCTGCTTCATAGACCCCCTCATCGAAGAACATCGCTTTCCAGATGACCATTAGCGAACGCTGATTAAATGGGAACCCTATCTCGTTCTCCGAAGCCTCCTGACGTATCGCAGGAATGCTTTGCAGATAGGCGAAGAGCGCAGCAACGTCCTCGTCGGTGACTTTCGTAAAAGCCGTATAAGGGAAGACGGGATACAGATGCTCGCCATCAGGACGCACGCCCCGACGCATCGAATTGAGGAACTGCTCGCCCGTCCAGTTGCCGATGCCGGTGTCCGCGTCTGGCGTGATGTTGGTCGAGTAGATCTTTCCGAAAGGAGTTTCGAAAGCCAGTCCACCGGCCATGAAGCCGTCACTCCGCGCTGTATGACAGCTAGCGCAGTTGCCGGCGAGCGCCAGGTACTTCCCACGCTCGATCTGCGGACCAGCAACAGCCGCAGAGTCCGTGCTTTTCGCCGGGCTCGCAACCGTTCTGCCTGCATCATCCGCCTGGAAAAACAGCAATGCGGCAACGACCAGGAGCACTGATGCAGCTGTGGCCACAAGATGGCGTGAGGATATCGACAAGTTAATTACTCAGCCTGCGCGAAATTGAGCAGCTATCACCTGTCACTGCGTTCCGTTCTTCAAAGCCATCAACAGATCTTGCAGATTAGCGGTAGCGACTGCGACAGAATTATCTGCCGCGCCATAATACAGGCGTACTTCTCCCGTAGCAGGATCCACGATAACACCGGTCGGAAAAATCACGCCTGGCACATTGCCGATGTATTCATACATTTCCTCAGGGCCGAGCACCCAGCGGTCAGTCCTGCCAATCACTTTGCGCGGATCATCGAGGTCTAACAATGCCATCCCCACACGGTATAAGCTGCCGGAAGCCGTCACGCGAACGCCGTGGTAGAAGATCAGCCAGCCCTCGGACGTTTCCACAGGTGGCGTTCCCAGTCCCACCCGGTGATGATCCCACCAACCGTGACGAGCAGGGAGCAAGATGCTGTGTTGCCCCCAGTACTTCAAGTCGGGTGAAACTGGCCATAATCCTCAAGCCAGACTATGCGGGGGTCTTCAACTCCCCAATGCTCTTCGTCATGGGCAGGATCAGGCGTAAACGAAGGTTGCGCATTGATCTGCCAGTCCGTAAACCCATCTGCACTGCGGGCAACGGTGAAGTGTGAAAAACCGCGCATATCCTCTACCCGCACCAGCAGCAAAGTCTGGCCGTCCACCTCCACGGCACCGGGATTAAATACGCTGTTTACCTCATAGGGCCAGTGGTCCCTGGTGAGTATCGGGTTGCCGGCATAGCGGCTGAAAAGGGTCTGGCTGTCTTGCGATTTCCTGCTTGCGCTCATTTTCGTTTTTCTTGTGGATTATCGTAACGACGATCTCTGCTCATTCAACCACAATTAACCAGGATGTTTTGAGTTCGATGGTTCGACTCCGGTCGGCTGACTGAATGAGTCTCCGATCAGGAGACGCCCTATATAAGGAGTGATGCGTTGGTACTTTGTTGTGAGCCTGCGTATTGACTCAAGACACGCTTAGATGTCTGGGGCCAGATACATCGACGTGTCGCAGGCGTTCCCGCAACGACTTGACTGGTGCCGGTGGTAGCTTTATAGCCTGACCGGCACCAATTTCATTTCGCACACCGCCCTTCTGTGGCAGCAATTAACGATCGAAAAATACACACGATGACTGACTGGCGATACTATTGCCGGGTTAAATCTCTTGAATGCGACGTCAATTTTTGGAAGTTGCGTGAACTGAAGTAATTTTCAAATTGAGCTTTATCCAATCGCTCGCCGGAGCAACGCATGGATTTTAAGGACTACTACAGCATCATGGGTGTCGAGCGCAATGCCAGCCAGGATGTCATTAAACGCGCCTACAGAAAACTGGCGCGCAAATATCATCCTGATGTCAGCAAGGAGGCTGGCGCGGAATCCCGTTTCAAGGAAGTCGGCGAAGCCTACGCGGTCCTCAAGGACCCGGAAAAACGTGCTGCCTATGACCAACTGGGTGCAAACTGGAAAGCCGGCCAGGACTTTCACCCACCGCCGGACTGGGACGCCGGGTTTGAATTCAGCGGTGGTGGCCCTGCCGCGGGCGATGCGTCGGCCTACAGTGATTTCTTCGAGTCCCTGTTCGGTCACAGTTTCGGGTCGGCGCAAGCTGGCCGAAGACCTGCCGGTTTTCACGCACGCGGTGAAGATCATCATGCGAAAGTGCTGATCGACCTGGAAGATGCCTACCACGGCGCCTCACGCAGTATCACGCTGCGCACACCGGAGCTGGATAGCAGCGGACGCGTGACGACTAAACAACGCACCCTTAATGTCAAAATCCCCAAAGGCGTGAAACAGGGGCAGCGCATTCGCTTGTCCGGCCAGGGCGCACCTGGACTGGGTCAAGGTCAGGCCGGCGACTTGTACCTGGAAATCCAGTTCAATCCAAATAGCTTGTACAGGGTGGAGGGGCGTGATGTTTACCTGGATCTGCCAGTGACGCCATGGGAGGCTGCCCTGGGTGCGACGGTCAAGGCGCCAACACCCAACGGCCCGGTGGACCTGACGATTCCGGAAGGCACAACCAGTGGCCGCAAACTTCGTCTGCGCAAACGCGGCATCCCCGGCAATCCACCCGGTGATCTCTACGTTGCGCCACAAATCACCCTGCCACCCGCCGACAGCAAGGCCGCCAAAGAGCTTTATCAAAAGATGGAACGGGAGCTGGCGTTTAATCCACGCAGCAGACTGGGAGTGTAATCCGTCATGAATCAGAAAACGCTGACTGGCATTTTACTGGACGAAGGAATCGACCTGTCATTGAACGATCTCAGCCGTGCCTGCTCAAGTTCCATTGAATGGGTCATCGAACTGGTTGAAGAAGGTGTACTGGAACCGATTGGCCATGAACAGGCGGGCTGGCGATTCCCGGGAACCAGTCTGCAAAAAGCTCGTGTTGCCTTGCGACTGCAGCAAGACCTCGGTATAAACCTAGCCGGTGTCGCACTGGCGCTGGATATGCTGGACGAAATCGACACGTTGCGGGCGCGCTTGTGCTGGTTCGAGATCAACGACATCTAGAAAAAGCCGGAACTTTATATGATACGAGTTGAAGCATTGACCCGAACCTACGGGAGCCTGACCGCGGTCGATCAGGTCTCCTTCGAGATCGGCACGGGAGAGATCGTCGGCTTGCTTGGCCACAATGGCGCCGGCAAGACCACCATTATGAAAATGCTGACCGGCTACCTGGAACCCACTGGCGGCTCCATTGAGATAGACGGTCTGGATATCAATACAGAACGCGAAGCAGTCCAGCAGCGCATTGGATATCTGCCGGAAAACGACCCCCTCTACTACGAAATGACGGTGATTGATTACCTCGATTACGCCGCCACGCTGCACGGTGTTCCTGATGACCAGAGGAATGACCGGATACGGGAGGCCATTGTCCGGACAGAACTCTCATCCAGGGCAACGGACGTCATCGGCACCCTCTCCCGGGGATTCTGTCAACGGGTGGGTGTGGCACAGACGATTCTGCATAATCCCCGCGTGCTCATTCTC
This sequence comes from Pseudomonadota bacterium, assembly GCA_022567775.1. Classification (GTDB taxonomy): domain Bacteria; phylum Pseudomonadota; class Gammaproteobacteria; order Steroidobacterales; family Woeseiaceae; genus SZUA-117. The sequence goes on from JADFGH010000035.1 coordinate 10,742, forward strand.
GACGAACCCACCAACGGCCTGGATCCGACCCAGGTGCAGCACATGCGTGACCTGGTCCGCTTCCTGGCGAAGCACGCGACCATTATCCTGTCGACCCACATCCTGCAG
>JADFGH010000347.1 GCA_022567775.1 Pseudomonadota bacterium
GCCTGCTCGGCCGGTCCGTCTCGGAACGCAGTACGCTCATTGCCATGGTGACGGGATTCGGCCTGACGGTCGTCATATCCTGGCTTCCGGACATGCCGGGCGACTTCGCCGAGCGCATCCTGCCGTTCGTTGCCGCCTCAACAGTCGCTTATCTGGGTAGCCGGTAATCATCGCCCACTTAGCGGCAGCCGGGGTCAGAGCTCATTATCTATTTCCAAATGAATTTCGGGACGGACTTGGCGTCCGTCCCGGGCTCTGACCCCAAGCAGTCAATCTCATACTCGGCTTCCTGATCTAATTCGCCATCGCCCGCTTAGGAAGGGCTCCTCCAGGTGCAAAAAATACGACCGTAGGAGCCCCGCCCCAGCGGGCGATGCCATACTCCAACTTACTCCGCGGTTACCGCACCACGGATATCGCTCAACTTTGATTTGACGTACTGAGCGATATCATCGGCGATCATGATGTTGGTCGGTATCAGGATCAATGTGATCATGGTGGCAAACAGGATGCCGAAGCCGAGCGAAATTGCCATCGGCACCAGGAACTGAGCCGACGACGACTGATCCATCAGCAACGGCAATAGTCCAAAGAAAGTGGTAAGCGATGTCAGCATGACCGGGCGGAACCTGACAACGCCGGCACGTTCGACAGCGGACAACAGATTTTCGCCGGCATTGCGATGACGCTGATTGATAAAGTCGACGAGAATCAGGCTGTCGTTGATTACAACCCCGGTCAGGGCCATCAGGCCGAGTATGCTGAGAATCGTCAGCGTTACGCCCATAATCCAGTGTCCGATGATCGCACCGATGATGCCGAACGGGATCACCGACATGACCAATACCGGCTGCACATAGGACTTCAGTGGCAGTGCCAGCATGCAATAAATCGCAAACAACACAATGACAATACCGAGCTGCAAACTACCGAATGTTTCCGCCTGCCGTGCCTGCTCGCCTTCCATTATGTATGAGATCGACGGATATTTAGCCAATAGCGTGTCGACGTAATTCTGCAGATCAGCAAGCAGCACAACCATGTTCGTATTTTCCTTGTCGACGTCGGCCGTGACGTTGAGCACGCGATAGCCGTCAATACGGGTAATCTGCGACGGACCGCGGCCCGGCTTGATGGTGGCCACATTGGCAAGGGGAATCAGGCGTCCGTTCGGTGCGGCGATCAGCATTTCGTTCAAGGAGGCAATGGTTCGTCGCTCACTGATCGGGAAACGCACCAGCACACGAATGTCGTCGCGCCCGCGCTGGATGCGTTGTGCCTGTAAACCCTTGAATGCCTGACCGACCTGGTTCACGATCTCGTTTCGCGTAAGTCCAACCAGGTAGCCTTGCGGGCTCAATTCAATTTGCAGTTCTTCCTTGCCGTCCGACAGGCTGTCGGCAATCTCGAAAACGCCCGGGTAAGTGGCCAGGTGTTTCTTCACTTCTTCACCGACTGCATTAAGGGTCTCAAGCGAATTTCCACTGAACTGGAAGTTTATTGGATCACCAGCACGGAAGAATGAGGCACGGAAATTGATGCTTTCTGCACCGGGTATTGGTCCGGTCAGGCGTCGCCATTCGTTGTTCATTTCTGTTACGGAAAAATCGATCGTACGGTATTGTCGCGGCACCGTTTCCATCTGTACGCGTGCAAGGTGTGATCCATTACTGCGGCCCGCGGAGCCCACGCTCGACAGAATATTGATGATCATGCTTTTGCCGGTTTCCGGGTCGGTATATTTTTCCTGGAGCTGGTTCGCCGCTGCCACCAGTTTTTCAGCGTGGCGACTCGTTACCTCAAAGGGCGTACCCACCGGCATAGTAAGTGATGCAGTTGCCGTTTCTCCGGCCAGGCGCTCGAACATGACGAAGCGAGTCCAGCCGCTCGCGATCAGCATGATGAGGACAATCAGAACCCCGGAGAATGCCGCGACTGTCGAATAGCGGTTACGCAAACAGAACTTCAGCGCTGGTTCGTAATACCTGAGAATAATTTTCTCGAAGCCGTCTGCGAATCGGCTTTGCCACGCCTGAAACCCGGTTGCTTCGTGGTCATGCTCGTGTAGCTGGATATGTTTCAGATGCGCCGGAAGAATCAGCTTTGACTCGATGAGTGAAAACATGAGTACCGGAATCACAACGGCAGGGATGGGCGCGAAAATCTGTCCCATGCGACCTTCTATAAAGGCCAGCGGCATAAACGCCGCAATCGTCGTCAGTATTCCGAAGGTTACCGGTATGGCGACCTCCTTGGTGCCATGAATCGCCGCAGACAGCCCGGAAGCACCCTGGCGCATGTGCGAATAGACGTTTTCCCCGGTCACGATTGCATCATCAACGACGATGCCAAGCACGATGATGAATCCGAACGCGCTCATCAGGTTCAGGCTGATGTCGAATAAATACAGCATGATGAATGCCCCGAGGAAACTGATCGGAATTCCCAGGAATACCCAAAATGCAATAGCAGGGCGCAGGAACAGGGATAGCAGAAGGATAACCAGGATGCTTCCCTGGACTGCGCTGCTGGTCATTATGCCGAGCCGGTCCCCTAACCTTTGAGAATCGTCGTCCCAATAAGAGAGTTCCATGCCCACTGGCAGTGTGCCTTGCCTGGACTTGATGTAGTCCTTTACCTTGGCCGATATCTCTATCGCACTCTGACTGCCTACGCGCGCAACGTCGACGAATGCGGCGTATTTGCCGTTAAAGCGCGTTTGTAGTGATTCTTCCTCGAAGCCGTCCAGGACCCTGGCGATGTCGCTAACCCTGATGATACTCCCGTCGGGATTCGCCTTGACGACAATGGATTCAA
>JADFGH010000036.1 GCA_022567775.1 Pseudomonadota bacterium
CCAGGAAACCGGGTCCGCGGAGATAGGATGATGCGGTGATGAAGGCCACAATGCCCGGGCTTTCCGATTGCTCGAAAACCTTCCACAACGCCCAGCGCCAAAAATAGACGTAGCTGTTGTATAGGTTTTTGAGGTCGCCTCCGCGCCCTGCCTTCTGGACGGGTTCGATAAAGCTGAGCAATAGCGCTGGCTCCGGATGGAGCTTGTCACCGTACCTCACCCAGCCACCTCGTTGGGTCGCATCATCTGCGCTGTGCCGGTCATACGGCGGATTGCCAATACACACGAGGATAGGTGTTTTGGCTTTCACTGAAAGCGCCCTATTGTGCTCGTCAGACAGTTTCTTCCCGAACAACCCGAGGACTACCGGCGGGGGCGCATTAGGAGACTCCAGCGTATCCGTTAGGTAGACGTGGATGCCATCAGAAGGCATGGTGGCTCCATGCCTCGCCAGCTCTTCAGATACGCGAAGGTGGGAGACGGCGTACGGACCGACGAGAATCTCGAACCCATGGATATTGCTCGCCATAACCGTTGCGCGGGAGGCAACGTAACCAGGGCCTCCGTGGGAACGAGCATCCTCAACACCGTTCTCGATGATGCCCAAGAGATAGGTTGCAGTACCGACGCCAGGATCCAATACGGTGACTCCGTCGTCTGCGAACCCAAGTTTTCGGTCAAACCGTTCACGCAGAAGGGCAGAGACAAGTGCGGTCTGTGCTTTGACCACCTCAATTGGGGTGTAGTAGACTCCGTAATCTCTTCGCAGGGCAGGGTCATACTCGGCGAGGAAGTCTTCATAGAAGTAGAGCCAAGGCTCGCCGGGTGATTTCGCGAATACCGAGAGGTCGACAGCGAGGACGTAACGAAATAGGACATCGACGGCCGGCCTGACTTCATCTAGGGCTGCGGGCTGTGTCAGTACATTTAGCGCCTGGCCCAAAAGACCATGCGATGATTCAAGCGCCGCAACCGCATCTCCAAGAACGGGAGCGTTTAGACCTCGAGACCGTGCGAGGAGCAGCGCATAGGTGACGGTTTGGGCGTACGCATCCGAGAAGCGTTTGACATCAGCGTCAGGGAAGAGTCGCGCTTGCCATTCGGTCATAACCACGCTGAGGCTCGAATTGGGTTCCAAAACAGCGTGCTGGACATCTTCGCGCAGATAGTGACACAGCCTAGCGAGGCCAACCGCTAGGTCTTTCGGACTTGTAGGTACGATAGGCTCCCAAGCAAGAAATCTTGATATCAATGCTGCTAGGGCCGCTGCATTTTCGCCCGTGACGCCCTTGGCTCCAAATATGGTGATGTCTTGATTGAAGGCCACGAATGCAACGGGAGCCTCTGAGCCTTCTTGGTAAAGTCCCCACTCATTCCCGTCGGTGTACAGAATGTTTGGGAGGTTGCGGAACTTGGCCCATTGGGCTTTGTCGCCAGCACTCGTGAATTTGCTAGGTCGCGCTCCTTTACCAGGCGCTTTAAGCTCGACATAGCCCTGAAGTAGCCCGCCTGCTGCGACAGCAAAGTCCGGACGACCGCGCAGTTCCGCATTGGCAGATTCATTCGTGACGGATGCCAGGCTGTCCACCGAGCGCGGATTGCCCGTCGTCGTTTTTGTTTCTCAGTACGGTTGCCGGTTCTGCGCAGTGCTGCGCAAGCAGGTGCTGTTGCCGATGATCCGGTCCGGAGAACTGGCGGACCGGGCAATCTTTCGCGAGCTCAGCCTGGATGCGGGTTTTACGGTTACAGATTTCAACGGCAACGAAATTGGCGGCAGGAATTTTGCGGATCGCTATGCAGCCGCGGTGACACCGACACTTTTGTTTCTTGATGCGCGAGGGGTGGAGATCGCCGACAAGATTGTCGGTATCGGCAATATCGAGTATTACAGTTTCTATTTCAACCGGGCTCTCGAGTCAGCCAGGTCAGAATTGAACCAGCAGCATGTCAGGGGGGATTGAAGGCACCTCACCCGGCAGAATTCCAGACTGTCGAGAGTCCGGTAGAGCAGGAAGCACTAACATCGGGGGGAAGCAATCCCACCGGGAGAGGCAATTTTCTTTTACAAAGCATGCTCGCAAAGGTGCTGTGGCCGACGCCGTCGCGAATTCGGGTTCGTCTCAGAACCGCCAGCTGTAACCGAACTCAAGTTCCCATTGCCGCATTTCAAACATAATCGTTTGCGTCGGATCAAGCGGGTTCAGCCCCGTTACGTCATTATTGAACGCGTACATCATCGCGAAACTTAACTCGCTATTCTCCCCGTGTTTCCTGGTGAAACCGAAAGTGACATGATCCTCGATCACCGCCGGCGCAAGAATATTGAACAGCACTTCTGACTCGGCGATGGGCTGATCGGCATGCAACCTTTGCTGCAATGCATCAAATAAAAACAGGTGAGTGGTTCGTTTGGCAGGCTGAATTCGTGAGGAAATTATTCGTCCGTGGCGCAATACAGGCCGTAAAGGCACTCGATGATTTTGCCTGCCTCGTCCGCTTTCAGGGAATAAAAGATGGTTTGCGCCTCACGGCGCGTTTGCACCAGCCCCTCCTTACGCATGCGTGACAGATGCTGCGATAGCGGCGATTGCGGGATATCGAGAATCTCCGACAATGCGCCCACGGATTTCTCCCCGCCGGCAAGCTGGCACAAGACCATAAGACGCCCCTTATGGCCCAGGGTTTTCATGAGGGCGCTGGCCTTGTCGGCCGCTTTGGTCATTTGTTCGAGATCAATATCTTCCGTTATTTCCACGTTGCCTCCTTACTTGTCTATGATCACGCAGTCGAGGTCATTCGCCACCATGACCGGACCATTATAATGGGACTTCACGATTGCCACGTTGTTGTCCAGGTTGCGCAAGCTTCTGGCCATCAGATGGCTGAGCACCAGGGTGCCGACCTGCGCCTCCCGGGCGAAAGTGCCGATGACGCCCGGCGGTGCATGCAAGCTGCGCGCGGCGCCACGGATTCCTTCGGGAACCGGCATATGCGCGATCAGCACGGCCGCATTTTTCGCGAATTCAACGAACTCGTCATCACTGCCGTTCTGATCACCGGAAAATACAATGATTGTGTCGCCGATGCGAACGCGATAAGCCAGTGCGGGCACGATACCGTGTGGCACATGCATCGCGTCAATCTGGATGTATCCGGACGTGTCACCGAGTACGGTAACGGCGCCGACGTTATCTTTACTGATTTCAAACGACGCGATATTCGCCAGCCCCCCGCTACCGTCAAGATATCCGGATAAGTATCCATAAGCGCCATCTCTGCCGAGCATGCTCGCGAGAAAATCATCGAGGCCCGGAAAAGGACCGCCAGCGTCCGGCCCGGTGACGATCAGGCTCCGCCGGCGGTTCGAAAAGTAACCGGACTTGAGTAATGCGGGAAAATCTGCGGAATGATCCGTGTGGAAGTGACTGAGTCCGATAAAGTCCAGGCTCGAAAAGCTCGCGCCGGCTTCGCCGAAGCGCAGGAATGCCCCGCCGCCGGCGTCGATCAGTACTCTCGATTCGCCATCAACCCAGACGAGGTAGGCGGCCGATGCCCGGTCATCGTCGGCAATGGGTCCGCCCGATCCCAGGATCTGCACGGCGACGCCTTTGGCAGGCGGACAGGCATCGGTGACATCCGCATGGGCCACGGTCCCGGCCAGCGAGCAGTACATCAACAAGACCATCCGCTGAATTCTTCGCATTATCCATGGTGCCCGCCAAGGGCTTTTCTTTTATGTTAGAATTTTCTAATATACATGCAAACGAGCGTAAAGACTTAAGTATTTTCTCAAGTTCGGGGGCTATCTCGATGATATCGAAGACCGACGGCACAGCCGCGCTGCTGCAGCGGGTGTCCGCAGAGGGGCAAAAGCTGCCGCTGGAGGAACGGCGAAATTTTCTCAAGCATGGCTTGTTACTGGCCGGGGGCGTGATCACAGGCGGGGCCCTGTCTGCGAATGCTCGCGCGGCCGCCGGGAATCTGCCGCCGAATGTGCCAGCCTGGACGCGCTCGCTGGGGCCGGGCGTGCTGACAGAACCGTACGGCAAGCCGTCGCGATTCGAGAAGCATATCGTCCGACGTAATGTTCCCTGGCTGACCGCGGACAGAATCGCTTCAATCAGTTTTACGCCGCTCGCCGAACTCGACGGCATCATTACGCCAAGCAGTCTCGTTTTCGAGAGATACCATGCCGGTATACCGGATATAGACCCTGAGCAACATCGCCTGATGATTCACGGCCTGGTCGATCGGCCGATTATTCTGACCGTCGATGATTTGCGCCGTTTTCCGGGGACCTCGATGATTCGCTTTCTCGAGTGTCCGGCCAATGGCGGAATGGAGTGGCGCGGCGCGCAAATGGATGCGCTGCAATTTACCCATGGCATGCTGAGTTGCTGCGAATGGAGCGGCGTATTGTTGTCTACCCTGTTGCAGGAAGTCGGGATCAGGAAAGACGCGGCCTGGATTCTCGCCGAGGGCGCCGATGGATCACATATGAGCCGCTCGGTGCCGCTTGCAAAGGCCATGGATGACGCCCTGATCGTGTACGCGCAAAACGGCGAACCGCTACGACCGGAACAGGGCTATCCCATTCGACTGATCAATCCGGGCTGGGAGGGCAATACCTGCGTCAAGTGGCTGCGCAGGCTCGAGGTCGGCGACCAGCCGTGGTACCACCGCGAGGAAACCTCGAAATATACGGACCTGCTGGCCGACGGGCGCGCCCGCAAGTTTTCCTACGAACAGGAGTGTAACTCGGTGGTGACCTACCCGTGCCCGGAAAAACCGCTCACGGAAAAGGGCCGCTATGAAGTGCGGGGGCTGGCCTGGTCCGGCAAGGGCAAGATCAAGCGCGTTGATGTGTCATTCGATGGCGGCGTCAACTGGCGTCCTGCGCGACTGAAGGGGCTCGTGTTGCCGAAAGCGCTGACCCGGTTCGGCCTGGAATGGGACTGGGATGGCGGGCCCGCGATGATCCAGAGCAGGGCGGTTGATGAAACCGGCTACGTGCAGCCCACTTATACCCAGCTACGCGAAGCCCGCGGCACCAATTCGATCTATCACAAGAACGCGATTCATACCTGGCGCTTGCATGAAAACGGGAAAGTGACGAATGTGCAGATTCGCTAGCGGCTTTCTGAAAGGCTCACGTGTGGCACTGGTCCTGGCGTGCTGTGTCCTGGCGGCCTGCGGTGGGGAGGGCGCTGCCGGCACAGGCGGTGAAATCCAGGTCACGGAATTCAATGCGCCGGTCGTCCAGCCGGCAGGGCACTACGGCTATGGCAGTGACGCGAGTGATGCAGAGATCGCCGGCTGGGATATCGATATACGGCCTGATGGCCTGGGATTGCCGCCAGGCGGAGGCAGTGTGGAAGACGGCGAATTGCTTTACGAAGACCAGTGCGCGATTTGCCATGGATCATTCGGTGAGGGTGTTGGCCGCTACCCGGTTATTGCGGGTGGCCAGGGAACGCTGACCGAGTCGCGGCCCGAAAAGACCGTCGGCAGCTTCTGGCCCTATGCCAGCACACTTTGGGATTACATTCACCGGGCAATGCCATTTGCGGAACCGGAGTCACTCAGTGACGACGAGGTCTACGCGATATCGGCATACGTCCTGTATCTGAACGACCTTGTGGATTACGACTTCGAACTGAACCAGGACAACCTGGCGTCGATCGAAATGCCGAACAAAGACGGCTTTTTCGTGGATGACCGGCCTGACGTAAACAACGAACTGTGTATGATCAATTGTAAAGATCCGGCAGCCATTGAAATCACTTCAGAGCCAGCGCCCTCGGAAGCGCCGGATCCGCAGGTGCAAAGCGCGGCGGTCGCCGGGAAGTCCCCCGGCGAGTCGATTTATCAGCAAGCCTGCGCACTGTGTCATGCGTCCGGTGTCGGCGACGCACCGATCCTGGGGGAACGCGACGCGTGGGCGGAGCGCATCGCGGCAGGCCGCGACCTTATGATCGCGAGCTCAATCGATGGCAAAGGCGTCATGCCACCCAAGGGCGGACAACTGCAATTGAGCGATGAAGATATTATTGCCGCTGTCGACTATATGATTGAACAGTTGGCGAACTAGCCCGGGCAAGCAAAGGAATCGAGGTCAAGAATATGCGGAGAATCCTGATTATTTCACTGCTGGCATCCTTAATCGGCGTGCAACCGGGCCTCGCAGACGACGACCCGTCGCCTGACGCCACTACACGTGGCAAGGCGATTGCGTTCGACCGCAACAAGGGCAATTGCCTGGCGTGTCACGCGATCGAAGGTGGCGAGCTTGCCGGAAACTACGGCCCGCCACTCTTGCTGATGAAAGTCCGATTTCCTGAGCGCGCCGACCTGCGCGCACAAATCTGGGATGCAGCTGTCAATGACCCGAATACGCGAATGCCGCCTTATGGACGGCACCGCATCCTGACTGAAGAAGAAATCGATCTTGTCGTCGACTTTATTCATACACTGTAGATGGAGTTGGAAAAAATGAAAGTGCACCGAAGACTAGTGCTAAAGGGTATGCTCGCCCTGAGCGCAATTGCCGCATGGCCACGCCTGTTGCTGGCCGCACGACCCGACAGCGCATTTTCAGCAAGTGATGCCGACAAGGCGATCGCTGACCTGTTTGGACAGACACCCCTCGACAGCGAGCAGGTAAAGATGAAAATACCTGACATCGCCGAGAATGGTGCGGTCGTTCCGGTGACGGTGAGCACGGATCTCGAGAATGTCGAATCGATCAGCATCGTTGTCGTCAATAATCCGACGCCACTCGCGGCGGTATTCCTTTTGACGCCACGATCTATTCCGTCAGTCTCGGTCAGAATAAAAATGGGCCAGACCTCGCAGGTACGGGCACTGGTCAACGCCGGTGGCAATCTGTACAGCACATCGAAAGACGTCAAAGTAACTATTGGCGGCTGTGGCGGCTGATAAAAGTTTATCGAGGACAGGAAAATGGGTAAACCGATCAAGATCCGGGCGAAAGTAAAGGGCGACATTTCCGAAGTAAAGGCGCTGATGCCGCATGACATGGAATCCGGCCTGCGCCGTGATGCCGAAACCAACGAGCTGATTCCGGCGCACTACATTACCGAGCTTGTCGCCGAGCACAATGGCGAGATCGTCATGACCGCGTATTGGGGGCCTGCCGTCTCCAGGAATCCTTACGTGTCTTTTTCGTTCACCGGCGGAGTGGCTGGCGATACGATCAAAATCCACTGGGAGGACAACCAGGGCGATTCGAGTACCACTGAGGCGGTCTTGAAGTAGCGACAATGGCAGCCAACCAGGACCGACGGAGAAATCGAGTGAATAACAAAATCCTTCTTTTGAGTGTCATCATCGGTCTGTTCACGGGTACCGGCGCCACGGCCGGTCCGGAAGAGGACCGCACGGCGATGCTCGAATACTACACCGGGCGATTTCCCGATGTGCCGCTGCAGGAATTCGCGAACGGGCTTTATGCGTTTGACGAGATCGCCAGGGAACAATGGATCGAGATGGAGGATTTCCCTCCCTACGAGATCGCCATCGAAGACGGCCAGGCGCTGTTCGAGGCCCCGTTTGCGAACGGGAAATCGTATGCCGATTGTTTTGACAATGGCGGAATCGGCATTCGGCAGCAATATCCCTACTTCGATGCGGATCTGGGCGAGGTGGTTACGCTCGAACTGGCGATCAATCAATGTCGCGCGGCAAACGATGAGGAACCCTTACCGTATCTGACCGGTGATCTTGCCGCGATATCGGCCTACATGTCGTACACGTCTCGCGGCAATACGATCAACGTTAAAGTGCCGCAAGACAATCCATCAGCGCTTGCCGCCTATGAATCCGGGAAGCAGTACTACTACACGCGCAGGGGGCAGTTGAATTTTGCCTGCATGAGCTGCCATGTGCAGTCTGCGGGATTGATGCTGCGGGCTGATCGCCTGAGCACGACGCTGGGGCATGCGACGCATTGGCCGGTTTACCGTGCCAAATGGGGTGAGATCGGGACGCTGCACAAGAGAATCAGCGAATGCAATTCCCAGGTCTTCGCCAAGCCTCTGGAGCCGCAGAGCATTGAATATCGCAACCTCGAATATTTCCTGACCTATATGAGCAATGGTCTCGAATTGAATGGGCCGGCGAGTCGTCGTTGACAGGGATTGAGCATCACTATGAATAAACTATCCACCCTCCTGGTTGCTTGTGCGTTCCTGCTCCCTGGCTGCGGCCAGGAAACTGTATCCTCAGGTTCGCCGGAGCATGCGGGCGGATCGTCGTTCGCAGAGATTTACGCCGCCGCGGAACAAGCTCTCGCGGTAGCAGAGGCCAAGCGAAATGTCTGGAGCAGGACTGAGGGTCTGCTGCGTGATGCAAAGGCGGCTGATGCCGATGGGCGCACCGATGAGGCTATCGCGCTGGCAACCGAGGCAAAGTTGCAAGCGGAGCTGGCATCAGTTCAGGCCGATACCGAAGCAGAGACCTGGCGAACACGCGTGTTGTCCAATTAGCCGGCACCTGCAAACTTGCCTGAGTCTGATGCTGCCGGATAGTTATGCACAGGCGTGATTTTTTGTGGTTGCTCAGTTGTGCCGGTTCCGCTGGTCTTCTCACTGGTTGCATGCGCGGCACCGTGCGTGGCGACCCCTACGAAGCATCGCCTTTCGGCAATGTACGCCTGCTGCATTTCACCGACTGTCACGCGCAATTGCTGCCGATCTATTTTCGCGAGCCGAACGTGAATATCGGCATCGCCGGCGCGGCGGGCCGCCCGCCGCATCTCGTCGGCCGGCATTTGCTGGAGTACATCGGCGCGGCGACTGGCAGCAGTGACGCCCATGCGTTTACCTATCTCGACTTTGCCGCCGCAGCCGAGCAGTTTGGCAAGGTCGGCGGCTTTGCGCATTTAAAAACACTGATCGACAGTCAGCGTGATGAAGCGGGCAAGGGTAATTCGTTGTTGCTGGACGGCGGGGATACCTGGCAGGGCTCGGCGACAGCGCTTTGGACGCGCGGCAGGGACATGGTGTATGCCTGCAATTTGCTCGGTGTCGATATCATGACCGGGCATTGGGAATTTACCTATCGTGATGACGAAGTGCTGCAGAACATCGAGCGTTTCGATGGCGAGTTCATCGCGCAGAACGTTCGTGTCACCGAGGACGCATTGTTTGATGGAGTGGCTGCCTACGATGAGGATAGCGGCCACGCCTTCAAGCCCTACACCATTCGTGAAGTCGGGGGCCGCCGTGTGGCCGTCATTGGACAAGCTTTCCCCTATACGCCGATCGCCAATCCCCGGCGGTTCATACCGGACTGGACGTTCGGCATCCGCGATGACGATATGCAGGAGCTTGTCGATCGCGTTCGCGAAAATGAAAAAGTCGATGCAGTTATTGTGCTTTCGCATAATGGCATGGATGTCGATGTCAAAATGGCAAGCCGGGTAAACGGAATTGACGCCATTCTCGGCGGCCATACTCACGACGGCGTACCGCACCCGCTGATCATCGAAAATGCCGGCGGCAAGACCTTGGTGACGAATGCCGGGTCCAACGGTAAATTCCTGGCAGTTCTCGACCTGGATATTGGCAACGGCAAGGTCAACGATTATCGTTATCGATTGTTGCCGGTATTCGCAAACCTGTTGCCCGCGGATTCAGCAATGCAGGCCTACATTGATGACGTACGCAGACCCTATCTGGATAAACTGCAGGAGCCGCTGGCCGTTGCGGAGTCACTCCTGTACCGGCGCGGGAACTTTAACGGTACCTTCGATCAGGTCATTTGCGACGCACTCAGGGAAGTGCGCGGCGCAGACATATCGTTGTCGCCGGGGTTTCGCTGGGGCACCTCGGTGCTGCCGGGTGACACGATCACGATGGAGCGGGTGATGGATCAGACGGCGATGACTTATCCCGAGACTTATGTTCGGGACATGTCAGGAGCCGAGATCAAGACCATCCTGGAGAGTGTTGCCGACAACTTGTTCCATACCGATCCGTACTTGCAACAGGGCGGTGATATGGTCCGCGTTGGCGGACTGAATTTCAGTTGTGACCCGACCGCGTCGATGGATTACCGCATCGCGGACCTGACACTCGATGACGGCCGGACGCTGGATGCAGGCAAAAAGTACAAGGTCGCCGGATGGGCGACGACAGGCGCCGAGTCTCCCGGTGAACCGGTCTGGGAGGTCCTTGCCGAGTATCTGCGCGCGAAAAAAACCATTAGAGTCGACAAGCTGAATACGCCGGTCCTAAAGAACGTTGCAGGTAATGCCGGTCTTGCGGATTATTCCGGTGCACTGGAGTAAGCGATATGCATACCCGACCAAGTGTGATCCTGGGGCTGGCAATGGTGCTCGTATTCCTGCCGATAAGCCCCGGCTGGGTGCAGGAGTCCTTTGAGGAGAAGCCATTCGCCGAAGTCCGGGTGGTGCTCCAGTTGAGCGACCAGCAACGGGAATCCGTGGTACTTGATGTCGCCAATAACCTGATCAGGCACTATGGCGGCCCCGATTTTATCGACATAGAAATCGTTACTTTCGGACCCGGTGTGCGCCTGTTGTATGCAGATAGTCCGCATGCAGTGCGTATCGCCAGCCTGGTCGACAACGGCGTGCGTTTCTATGTCTGTGAAAATACGCTCGACACGATGGAGCGCGACAATGGCAGCCGGCCCGAACTGAGCCCACATGCGATTTCCGTGCAGGCCGGAGTGGCGCACATTATCGAGAAGGTAGAGGAAGGATTTACGCTGGTCCGGCCGTAGAATTGCCATCGCGCAAGGATGATTTGTTTATCGCTCGCTGGGGCG
>JADFGH010000348.1 GCA_022567775.1 Pseudomonadota bacterium
GGGTTTTCGCGGTGCGGGATACGGTCCAAAAGCGCTTCGCGCAGGTCTCGTGTATGGCGGCACCGGGATGTCCAACCTGCCGCACATGCATACCATGGTGTCGCCCTTCGACGAATTGACGATCGTTGATTACGGGGACGTCGCCGTCGATTACCTGAGTCTCGAACGAAGTGTCGGGCATATCCGGGAGATGGTGCGCGAGGTTGCTGCAGCCGGCACGATTCCAATGATTGTCGGTGGCGACCACTCACTCATGTATCCGGATGTCGCCGGAATCGTTGATGTATACGGTGCCGGCAATGTCGGTGTCATCCATTTTGATGCGCACTACGATGCCGGGCGCGGCGGCACTCATCTCCTGTCGCACGGCCGGCCGGTACGGCGGTTGTTCAACGAAAAACTGGTTCCGGGCCCGAATTTTATCCAGGTCGGATTGCGCGGTTACTGGCCTGGGCAGTCCGGCTTCGAGTGGATGCAGGAGGAGGGGTTGCGTTACCACCCGATGGCGGAGATTGAGAAATACGGCTGGGATGCCGTGATGGATCGCGTGCTTGAGGAAGCGCTGGAAAACGGTCCGGAGTACATTTTCATTTCCTTCGACGTCGACGTGCTCGATCCGGCGTATATGCCGGGTACCGGGACGCCTGAGCCGGGTGGACTTACCACGCGTGAAGTATTCCCGATCATTCGCGGGCTTTGTGCAGCAAAACAAATTGTCGGATTCGAACTCGTTGAACTGAATCCGCTGGTGGATCCCGGCTATACATCGGCACAGAACGCCAATCGAATTCTCGCGGAATGCCTGACCGGCATCGCGATGCGCAAGAAGGGCATCACCGATCCGAAATACCTGAGCCCGCTGACGACCGAACACGGCCACGATAATTGAGAAATTTTCTCCTTCTAATATGTTGGTTGCCCATCGCTGTTATTGCGGACGACGCTCCGCGGGCACGTGACCTCGGCATTCCTTTCGATGGTACGCCGGGACCGCTGAACGCGATTACCGACGTTTCAGGAGTGACGGTCGGTCATTCCACGGTTATCGAGGACTACGGGAACGGCAGCGCTGCGCGCACCGGCGTTACGGCGATTCTGCCGCGCGGCGAAGACTCGATAATGCTGCCGGTTTTCAGCGGGACCGCCGTGCTGAACGGCGCCGGCGAAATGACCGGTACGATCTGGGTGGAGGCGTCCGGCTTTCTCGAAGGCCCGGTGATGATCACGACCACGCAAAGTGTCGGCATGGTATTCGAGGAAACCATCAAGTGGCGGGTCAATCATGCCGACCGCGACGTGACGGGTTACGCCTGGTCCGATCCTGTCGTGGCCGAAACCTGGGGCGGCCGGCTCAATGACGAGGACGGCTTCCATGTCAGGCCGGAACACGTAGTCGAAGCCATCGAAACAGCGAAATCCGGCCCGCTTGCGGAGGGCAATGTCGGCGGCGGTACCGGCATGGTTTGCTACCAGTTCAAATGCGGCATCGGCACAGCATCCCGTGTCGTTGCAACGGTCGATGGCGAATTCACAGTCGGCGTACTGGTGCAGGCGAATTACGGCTGGCGGGAAATTCTGCAGATCGCCGGCGCACCGGTGGGCAGGGAGATACCGGTAGCACAGGTTGCCGATATCAGGACGCCGATGGATGATGAAATGGGTTCGATCATTGTCGTCATTGCCACCGATGCGCCACTCCTGCCGCATCAGCTGAAGCGCGTTGCCACCCGCGCCGGCTTAGGGATAGCTCGTGTCGGAGGTATGGCGAGCAACGGTTCCGGCGATATATTCATCGCATTCTCGACGGCTAATCCGCAGGAACTGCGGGCGGGGACAAACCTGTCGGTCAGGATGCTCGGCAATGAACACCTTACGCCGGTATTTTCGGGCGCCGTCCTCGCGACGGAAGAAGCTATCGTCAACGCGCTGGTTGCGGCACGGACGATGACCGGGTTCGAGGGCAGGACTATCGAGGCAATTGATCACGAAGCGCTGCGGGCTGCGTTGCGCAAGTATAATCGTCTCCAAGGGTCCGAATAAGAACGCTTAACGATGGATAACACCGGAGCCGTACTCGTCACGCTGGTCATCTACAACGCCATATTGATCGGCGTTGGACTTTGGGCGCGGCGACGCAACGAGAACGTTGAGGATTTTTTTCTCGCGGGCCGCGGGCTCGGACCATGGGTCGCAGCAATAAGCGCATCGGCCAGTTCTTCATCGGCGTGGACATTGCTGGGTGTTAGCGGTGCCGCATATGCCTGGGGCCTGCCCGCACTGTGGTTGTTCCCGGCTACAGTCGGTGGTTTTGTCCTGAACTGGGCGTGGGTTGCGCCGCGATTGCAGCGCCTCGCAAAAGAAGAGGGTGCTGTCACGCTGAGTGAAGTCATTGCGCCGGCGAACATTGGCGAAATGCGGCAGCTCATTCTTCGAGCGGCCGCACTCATCATCGTTTTCTGTTTTTCCTTTTACATTGCGTCGCAATTCGAGGCGGCAGGCAAGGCCTTCGAGTCCGTATTCGGCCTTTCGAAACAGACCAGCATTCTCGTTGGCGCCGGCATCGTGCTTGCGTATACGATGCTGGGAGGCTTCTGGGCGGTGAGTGTTACCGATACACTCCAGGGGCTGCTGATGGTTGTGGCCGCGATCGTGCTGCCGGCATTGCCATTCCTGCCACTGATATTGTTGATCCGTGCGCTCCATCCCTGGATATCCGTACGGTTTGGGTGCCTGAACAGCTACCGAATTGGCCATTTCGCGATCAACACCGAGCTGTACCTGAGCCAGCGGGAAGTAAAAGGGAACAAGCGGC
>JADFGH010000037.1 GCA_022567775.1 Pseudomonadota bacterium
GGAGTAGCGGTAGCTGGGGGTGGACCGGTGATTGCGGTCAGATTCAGTTCATCACCACCGTCGGCGGTCCACGTGGCCGTTTCGCCAGCCGTCCCGGCTCCAACCTTGAAGGTTATCTCCTTGCCTGCGTATGACGATCCTGGCGGCTGTGCTATGGAAAAGGCGTAGTTTCCGCCAATAACAGTCGCCGTTGCAGCCACCACCCCATCGATTGTCGCGGTTACGGTGGTGCCATCCGCGGCCGTCACTCCATCTAATGTGGCTGTGCCACCAAACACTGCCGGCCGCGGCGGTTGGGCCTGAGCCAGGACCATAGCCGGTAGCGCAAGCAGCATGGCCATGACAGCCATCAAGGCCAATAGTTTGGCTTTAGTCATCGGTTACTCCTTATCGGTTTCACAGAGTTACGAGGCCGCCTTTACGGCGGCCTCGTTGTCTCTTGTTTGCCTTACCTGGTCTACCAGGTTACCGGGTTCCAACCCGCGAACAGGCTGCGAGACACACCACCCAAGATGGCAGTCTGGGCCTCCCGTACGTTGATCCAGTAGAACTTACCTCCGGCGATCTCATCCACCGAGTTAGCGGCGGCGAAGACCGGACGCGGGTCATACAGGAACCAGCCGAAGTCTGGCGCCACGCTCTGCTGTGACGGATCGAAGTGCCAAACCCGCTGCAGGTTGTCGTTGTTGCTGATCAGCGCGGCCAGTGCGTCAGCAGGC
Organism: Pseudomonadota bacterium; assembly: GCA_022567775.1. Classification (GTDB taxonomy): domain Bacteria; phylum Pseudomonadota; class Gammaproteobacteria; order Steroidobacterales; family Woeseiaceae; genus SZUA-117. Next base: position 720 of record JADFGH010000037.1, read on the forward strand.
GCCTGTGAGGCCGCGACCGGCGCCGGCGTAGCCGTAGCCGCGACCGACAGCACCGTGAAGGTATCGGTGGCCACGGTGTTTGAGACTGTGGCGGTAACGCTCTGGGAGCCCGTATTTAGCTGGGGCACCAAGATCGTCGCCGTGAAACTGCCTTCACTATCGGTGGAGGGCACCGGCGCAGGCCGTACGTCCACGTCACCGATGTTAAGCGCCGAAACCGTGGAGAAGGTCTTGAACCCTTGGCCAATGATGCTTACTGTGGTGCCCGTAGGCCCTTCAGAGGGATCGATAGTGACCGTGGCCCGCGGTATCCGGTGAGTTGAGCCCGTGGTGGACACAATGTCAACAGAGTCGCCGGTGGGCCGATAGTTGAACTCCGCCGTAACCGAGTTGGTGGAGGGAATAGCGGTGTTCAAGGGCACCGTGAAGGTCCCGAGGATGTTACCGGAGGCGTCGGGCGTCAGGGTGGCGACGGTCTGGGCGGTGCCCGCAACCGTGTACCTGATGGATATAGAAGGCGTCGACGCCGCCCCGGTCTTGGTATTGTCCCCTGGGAACCCAGTGCCGGTTACGGTGACGACGGTCCCCACCCGGCTCTCCGCGGGGCTCAAAATAATTGTCCGCGGGGCTATGACCAGGACACCAACTCCCTCGCGGCCCCCGTCGTCGGTTATCTTGAGCTCGTGGGTGCCCGGGGTAACGGTTGTGTTATTGATGGGCAGCACGATGGAGGCCGACCAGTTACCGCCGTTATCGATGGTAATGGAGTTGCCTTCGTTGATCTTGTTGGTGGTTGCGCCTCCGGAGGCTTTGAGGCCAATGGAGCTACCATCAATCAATATGCTGCTGGTGTCTGTGGTGGTGCCGGATATTTTAGCTCCGCCACCAAGGCTGTAGCCCCGACCGATGACCGTGATTGTTTGGTTGGGAACCAGGTTTGTGTCAGGCGTCAACGAAAGGTCGGCGCCACTAATCACCATCTTCGCGTCGTCACTGCCGCTACCGATGAATACTTTAATTTCCTGCGTGCCGCTGGGGACGCCGTTGGGTATGGTGATATTGAAGGTCGCGTCTCCCTGCGTGGTCATCGTGACCGTCGGCAGGCCGGTGACGATGATTCCACCTATCGTGACCGAGGTGAGCGATGCCCCGCTAGCGAAATCTGTCGCTTTTATCTGGACGGTATCGCCTATGGAGGCGCTCGAAGGCGTAACTGCAATGTCATCCGACAAGCTGAACCTGGGGCAGGTGAAGTCACTACTCCGGCAATGCAGAGTGTTGTTCTGGCCGTCGATGGCGTTCCAGGTGTTGCTGGTACCGGTCGTTAAGGCCGTATCAGCCGTCTCTCCTGAACCCTTGCCGGGGGAGAATGGGGGATTGCTGACAATTACCGTGACACTGAAGGTGTCGTCTGAACCCACGAGGGCGCTGGCCAGGGTAATCTCACCGGTATCCCTCGTGCCGTCGGCATCCACGTCCAGCCAGATCGTGGCGGTGGTCCCGTCCTGGAAGCCTTTGCCCGTAAGGGTCACGTCATCGCCCCGGGCCCCGGACTCATCGTTGACCAGGAGCTTCGGTACCAGGAAAAGACTGATTCCGCGAGACCCGTCCGCTGCGCCATCTATCCTCGCGATGACGAGGTGCAGAATATTTTCTGTCAGATCATGATCGCCCGACGTGATAAAAATCTTGGTCCCACTGATGTCGTAAGAACCGTCATTGTTTGGAGACGCCTTCGTCGTGAGCATTCCAAGGTCGGAGCCGCAATGAGGTTCCGTCAAACACATGGTGCCGGACCATACCCCCTCCACCATTTTCGGCAGGTACTGCGCGCGAATTTCCTCGGAGGCGCACACGGCGAGCAGATGATAAGCACCGTGACTCAGCTCTGCATACAACTTGAACGCAAGATTCGTGGCTCCCAGCATTTCATCGATCAGGAAGCTGACCAGCTTGGGCAATCCCTGGCCGCCATGACCTGGCTCGGCATCGATGCTGGTCCAGCCGTTCTCGATAAATCTCTGGTACACGTTTTTGAATCCTGGCGGAGTTGTCACGGCTCCATCGGCGAATACGGCGCCATGTTCGTCACCGTCCCGGTTGATCGGCAGGACCTCGGTGCTGCAAAATTTTCCTGCCTCTTCGAGAACGGCCTCCAGGATATCTTTGTCGAATTCCTCATAGCCCGGCAATGAGTTCAATGTGTCGATGCCGATCCACTCATCGATGAGGAACATCATGTCTTTTACTGGCGCGTTATAGATCACAGGGTTTTCTCGGTTAAGTTGCAGGGTTGTTGGTGTAGATGAAGACTTTCAGCAGATCCCGGCATTTGTCCGGCACTTCCTGGGGCACCATGTGGCCACTCTCGGGAATGATGTGCACCTCGGGACTGTCCAGGTGTTTGACCAGTTCGGTAGTTGCCTTGCGTGGCGCCATGCGGTCCTGGCCACCCAGCATGACCTGGACGGGGACACCGATTTTTGCTGCCGCTTGTTTGCCGTTGCTGTAGGCGTTGCAGGCCTGCAGATCTGCTGCCAGTGCTTGCGGTGCATTGCCGCGCATGACCTTGAGGCCGGCAGCGACCATCGAGCTTCCGGGAATCGGCCCCTGGTGCAGGTGACCTGCCGGACCGAAGCCCCAACCCACCATCATCGCGATAGCGTCTTCCGGACTATTCGCGGCGGCCTCAAGCAAAGCGGGATTGACTGGCGTGGCAAGGCCACTCGCGATCAATGACACACTGCGGACCCGCTGCGGATGGCGGGATACAAACTGCAGGGCATTCAGTACGCCCTGCGAGTGTGCAACGACAGAAATGTTGTTGATATCCAGTGTCTCCACAACTTCATTAAGCCAGTCACCGATCTCCTCAATCGACTTCAGTGGAGGACCCTCGGAATGCGAGTGTCCGGGCAGGTCGGGTGCCAGGACTGAATATTTCCTGAACGCGAAGAACCGCGTGTACAGGCCCCAAAACGTATGGTCAAGTCCGCTGCCGTGCAAAAAGATCACGCACGACAAGCTGTTATCAAACGGCTTGCCGCCGGTGGTCGCGAATACCCGTTTGCCGTTGACCTCGAAATACATGCTCAGGCATCCGCAAATTTCTTCGCCGCGCGGAAGCCGTTTTCGAAATCGGCCTTGATGTCTGCGACATCCTCGAGTCCGACGGAAAGCCGGATCATGTCTTCGGTAATACCTGCCGCAACCAGCCCTTCTGCATCGATGCGCCCGTGAGTGGTAGTGGCCGGGTGGATGATCAGGGTCTTGGCGTCACCGACATTGGCCAGGTGCGACGCAAGCTGAAGATTTTCGATAAATGCCTTGCCGGCGTCCCGCCCGCCTTTGACGCCGAAGCTGACGATAGAGCCCGCGCCCTTCGGCAGGTATTTCTTCGCGAGTTCGTGGCTGGAATGCGACTTCAGGTCAGGGTGACTGACCCACGATACCTGTTTGTGTTTTGACAGGTGATCGAGCAGTTGCCTGGTATTGGATGCGTACCTGTCCATGCGCAGCGACAGCGTTTCAATTCCTTGCAGCAGCAGGAACGCATTCATCGGGCTCATCGACGCACCGAAGTCACGCATGGCCTCGGCACGGATGCGTGTCGCGAATGCGCTGGGGCCGAACTCCTCCCAGAAGTTGATGCCCTGGAACGGTGCGTACGGCTCGGTAATGGTCGGATACTTGTCAGTCGCGCCCCAATCGAAGTTGCCGCCGTCGACGATCGCACCTCCGATGGCCAACCCGTGCCCCCCCATCCACTTGGTGACGGAATGAATGGTGATGTTGACGCCGAAATCGAAACACCTGCATAGATAGGGAGTGTTGAAGGTCGCGTCCACCATGAACGGGATGTGATTATCAGCGGATATTTTCACGATGGCCTCGAGGTCAAGGATGTCGAGGCCAGGATTGCCAATCAACTCACCGTAGATCAGCCGGGTGTTGTCCTGCAGCGCCGACCTGAAGCCATCAATGTCCAGCGGATCCACGAACGTCGCAGTGATACCGAAACGGGGCAGCGTGTTCTTCATCAGGCTTATGTTGCCGCCATACATTTGCGACGAGGCGACGATGTGATCGCCCTGCCCGAGGATTGCCGTGATCGCACAATAGGTCGCCGCCATGCCGGAAGCCGTGCACACCGCCGCGGAGCCGCCCTCGAGTGCAGCAATGCGCTGCTCGAGTACGCCTACCGTCGGATTGGTGATGCGCGAGTATGCGTGACCACCGCGCTCGAGGTTGAAAATGGAAGACGCGGTGTCGGTATCCGGAAAAACATATGACGTTGTCTGGTAAATCGGGGTTGCGCGCGCGCCGAACTCGGGATCCACCGTTTGCCCGGCATGCAGGCTCAGGGTGTCAAAGTGATAGAAGTGCGACATTTTCCTGCCTGTTATTTTCTCAGACGCCTTCGAGGGCCTTATCCAGTGCTCCGATCAGGTCTTCGACATCTTCGAGGCCGACCGACAGGCGTACCAGGCCATCAATAATTCCGACACGTTGCCGCTCTGCTTCCTCGACGTCGGCGTGTGTCATCGTCACCGGGTGCGTGATCAGCGACTCTACCGATCCCAGGTTCTCGGCCAGCGTCCAGACCTCGATGGTATCCATCAGCTTCTTGCCTGCTGCAAGACCGCCTTTGACTTCAAACCACGCCATCGCGCCGTAACCGCTAGCCTGGCGGGTGGCGAGCTCGTGCTGGGAGAATGATTCGAGACCCGGGTAGCGGACCTGCTCCACTTTCGGATGCGACTCCAGGAATTTTGCGATTGCCATCGCATTCGCAGACTGCTGATCCATGCGCAACGACATCGTCTTACAACCCTGCGACGTAAGCCATGCGACCTGTGGCGACATGATGCTGCCGGTGCTGTTCTGGATGAAGCGAATCGCCGCGCCATGTTCCTCGGATTTGCTGATCGTCGCACCGCCGACGGTCGCGTTGTGTCCGTCCATGTACTTGGTGGTGCTGTGCACGGAAACATCGGCGCCAAGCTCCAGCGGTAACTGGTAGTAAGGCGTAAGGAGTGTATTGTCCACAACGTGTATGGCGCCGGCGCCCTTCGCAATTTCGGAAATTGCGGCGATGTCCGAACACTTCATCGTCGGATTGGCAGGCGTCTCCGTAAAAATCATGGCCGTGTTGTCGCGTATGGCGCCGGCAACCTCGTCGACGTTCGACGTATCCGCGAATGTAAACTCAATGCCGAATCGCGATAACACCTTGGTCGCGAGCCGATAAGTACCACCGTAGGCGACATCGGATATGACCGCATGTTTTCCGGCATCCAGGAATGCCAGCATCGTTGCCGTCGTTGCACCCATGCCGGTGCCAAAGCAGGAACAGTCGACGCCGCCTTCCAGATCGGCCAGCTTCAGTTCGAGCGCCTTGACGGTCGGGTTGCCGGAGCGCGAATAGGAATATCCCTTGTCCAGGTATTCGTCGATTGACGCCTGAACGAAAGTCGTGGTCTGGTAAATCGGCGTCAAGATCGAACCGGTTGTCGGGTCCGGCGTTACGCCTGCGTGTATCTGCCTGGTGGTGAAACCCATGTTTATTTTTCCTTGAGATCCAAAATGACGATGAGTCGGTAATGATGGGGATGCAAATCATACACGGACGGGGGTTCATCGGGGAATGGCGTGTGGGGCGGCTAAGGAATCGCGGCGGGACGCCGCTCCTACGGATATTTTAATGGCACCGTAGTCCCGCCGCGATTCATTACCTAACGCCGAGCTCAAGCGGATCATCCGGATCGACTCCCGGCATGAATTGCCGTCTACGGTCATGGCTTGTTAACTGGTAAACGAGGCCCAGCCAGTTGTTGACCATCGCTTTACCGGTATCGCCCCACGTGTTGTGTACCTGTTGCTCGAGCTCCCTTTCGGGAAACTCAGGCATTTCGTCGTTGTTCTCAATCGCCGTACGACATGCAGATATAAATGACTCGGCAATCCCGATCGCCTCGTCCGTAAAATAGTGTTCCGGATAAGGCGGCGGTGACTTCAGTTCGCCGTCGATGAAGCGAAACACCTCGCGCTTGTATTCTTTCAGCAGACTTACGGCATGGTATTCCGGGTGACCCTGGAAGTAGACGGCGCGGAACTGGTCCGGGCTGACCGCAAGATGCACGCCGGCTTCCGGACTTTCTGCCAATACGGTTAACCCCGCATCTTCGAGTTGCTCCCGGGTTACCTCGTTGTACCGGGAATGCGGTGCATCGAAACGCGTGTTGATGTCACGCATCAGCGGGTGTTTCGGTTCGCTTATCCGGTGACTGTAAACGCCCCAGCGTTTTTGCGGCATTCGCTGACGGTCAATGCCGTGGTGGTATTTGACCAGCGCATGCGTTGCGAGGCAGGAACAGAATATGGAGGCCACATTGGACTCTGCCCAGCGAACAACCTCGATCAGGGGTTTCCAGAACGCTTCCTGGTCCAGCGAAGGATTGGCGACATTGGCGCCGGTGATAATCAGTGCGTCCAGGCCCTGCGCCATCAAAGCGTCAAACGAAAAATAGTACTGGCTGATATGTTCCTCGGCTGCCGCGCCACGATTGAGTTCCCTGATGGAAAAAGGATATACGTAAAACTGCGCAATCTGATTGCAGCTGCCGATGAGCCTTATGAACTGATGCTCGGTCACACTCAGCGCCGCATCCGGCATCATGTTCAGCAGGCCAATATGCAGCTCACGGATATCCTGCTTCCTGGCGCGCTCAAGCGTCAACACCTCCTGGCCGCCTTCCCGCAGCCGCCTAAATGTTGGTAAATCGTTGTGTGCAACCAGGGGCATGCTATTCAGGTACTGCTCACATTGAAAAGTCGGGTTATCATGCAATGCTCCATTCGAACAGGCCCCCTGATGGACGTGACCAGGTCATCGAGGCCGGCCCACAGGATGAAATGTCGGTTCCACTATAGCGAGCCACGTTCAATAATATTGTTTTAAGGGCTGCCCGCCCTGTATTTTAAAGGATGAATCAGACAAGAATGCGCGATACCCGATCCATACGAGAACTGATCGCCTGTCAGAGGTCTGGCTGCTCTCTGGAGCAGCGGTTTTACACTGACCCGGAAATCTACGCTCTCGAACTCGAGTGTATTGTCATGCGAAACTGGATTTTTACCGGCCACCAGTCACAGCTCGCAGAAGTCGGAGACTACCTGGTCCTGAACGTTGCCGGTGAATCCGCAATCGTGGTCAGGAGCAAGCAAGGTGGCATCAAGGCATTCGCCAACGTATGCCGGCACCGGGGTTCCATTGTTTGTCTCGGGAAGAGCGGCAACAAGCGAAAATTTGAGTGCCCGTATCACGGATGGATGTACGACACAGATGGCAATCTGATTGCTGCCCGAAATATGCCCGAAGACTTCGACAGGACGAGTTACGGTTTGCACAAGGTACCCGTCGAAATCGTCCATGGTCTGATTTTCATCTGCTTCTGCGATGCGCCGCCGTCAATCGAGGGCGCGCGTCGTGACATGGCGGAGCCGCTGGCGATGTTTGATTTCGAAAACCTGAAGGTCGCGGCGCAGAAAACTTATCCGATTAGCGCAAACTGGAAACTGGCGGTAGAAAATTACCAGGAATGCTATCACTGCGCTGTCGCACATCCCGAGTACGCCAAAATGCACACGCTGATGCTTGAGGGAAAAAGACGGCAACTTATCCAGTCACATATGCTTGAAAATATGGGTGCCTGCGGCCTCAAGACTATCGAAATCGATTATATTGACACGAAGGCGCGACCCGGCGAGACGGGCTTCGGATATAGCCGGTCAGCGCTCTTTGAAGGTTACAAAACCGGTAGCAAGGACGGCCAGCCGGTTGCGCCTTTACTCGGTAATTTGACCGGCTATGATGGTGGCGCATCCGACATAACTTTCGGGCCGTTCAGCTTTTTCCTGGCCTACAGCGATCACGTAGTTGGCTATGTTTTCACGCCGGTGGATGCAAAGAATTGCCAGTGTCGAATCTACTGGCTGGTACGCGGTGACGCAGTCGAGGGAAAGGACTATGACCGCGATGAGCTCATGTGGCTGTGGGACGTAACGACCTGTGCAGACAAAATAATCATTGTGAACAACTGGAAGGGCATCAATTCCAAATACTACCAGCCGGGCCCGTTTTCAGGTATGGAAAAGGAGGAACAACGATTCGTTGACTGGGTGCTGCAGGAGTTGCGCCGCGCTCCCCAATACCCGAGCTAGCAGCCTGTTGAATAAGAAAGATACTGGCCGATAAGAATAATCCCGGCACCTCGATCAAGAGCGATTTTATTTATGAAAACATACGATGCGATTGTTATTGGCGCAGGCCACAATGGACTCACGAATGCTGCATACCTGGCAAAGTCCGGCCTGGACGTTTTATGTGTCGAAAAGAACGATTACATCGGTGGCGCGACCGTAAGCCGCAATCTTTACAAGGATTGGATCTACTCGAATTGCTCCTACGTGTGCAGCCTGCTGCGGCCCGAGATTTATCGTGACCTGGAACTGGCCAGGCATGGTCTGCAGGTAACACCCTACGGCGGCGGCTCGGTTTTCATGGAGAACGGCGACTATCTCGGCAGTTATCCTGACGACGAAGTGCATCACCGCGAGTACGCCAGGTTTTCCAAAGCGGACGCCGATGCGTACGAGCGCTATTCGGCGGACACGATGCGCCAGTGTCGATTCATTCGTGATTTCCTGTTACGCACGCCACCGGATCCAACGTCGTTTAAACCCAGGGACCTGAAAGAGCTTGCACATCTCGGCAAGAAATTCTTTGAGATGAGCGAGCAACGAATGTACGACACGATTCGTTTCTGGACCATGAGTGTCGCCGAATATCTCGACGAGTATTTTGAGACGGATGTCATTAAAGCTGCGTTGTCCGGGAGCGGCATCATCGGCACGGCGCTGGGCATCCATTCGCCGGGTACTGCCTACGTACTGTTGCATCACTACATGGGAGAGGTCGACGGCAATATGGGCGCGTGGGGTTTTGCGCGCGGCGGCATGGGTGCTGTTGCTGACGCGATCAGCAAATCTTACCAGTCACTGGGTGGCGAGCTGCGGGTCGATGCGGGCGTTGACCAGATTGTTGTGAAAAACGGCAAGGTCAAGGGTGTGGCGCTAACAAGCGGCGAAGAAATAGATGCGCGTATCGTCGTATCGGCGATGGACTTCAAGCGCACTTTCCTCAAGTGCATGGACAAGAACGATCTCGATCCGGATTTCTATCATCGTGTCAAACATTTCAAGATTCGCGGTTCCTCCGGCAAGGTCAATATCGCGCTCGACGGGATGCCGACATTTCCGGCGTTACCCAAAAACAGTCCATTGCTCAACGGCGATATGCATTTCATCGATTCGATGGAGCGCATGGAGCGGGCCTACGACGACTGGAAGGAGGGCACCTGGTCGAAAGACCCGTACGTCGACATGGTGATTCCGACGACTTCCGATCCGACGATGGCGCCGCCAGGCAAACACTACATGAGCTGTTTTGTGCAGTACTGCCCCGCCAAAGTCGAAGGGCGCGAATGGACCTCTGAGGAGCGGGACCAGTTCGGCCAGACAGTAATCGATCAGATTGCCAAGTACAGCCCCGACTTCAAGGATCTTATCCTGCATGTAGAAATTCGCACAGCACAGGACATCGAAGACGAAGCTGGCCTAACCGAGGGCAATATCTTCCATGGCGAGTTGACAATGGACCAGTTGATGTTCAATCGGCCGATTCCCGGTTATGCCCAGTATCGCGGGCCGGTGGCGGGACTTTATATGTGTGGCTCGAGCACGCACCCGGGCGGCGGTGTGATGGCCGCCCCCGGTTGTAACGCGGCGCGGGAAATTCTTATTGATCTCAAACGGCCGGATGTCACGCCCGTCAACTTCAGTGAAGACTAATGAACGAACGATACGATGCAATTGTTGTAGGCGCCGGACATAACGGCCTGGTTTGCGCGTCCCTGCTTGCGAAGGCGGGCAAGAAAGTTCTGGTGCTCGAGGCGAAGGAACAGGTTGGCGGCGCGGCCATCACCCGGGCGTTCGCCGACGGCTACTC
>JADFGH010000038.1 GCA_022567775.1 Pseudomonadota bacterium
TCCAGGTTAGCCACACGCATCGGGCATCAATCGCCCGGTGGGCCGGGCTCCTACAAAATGATTCGCGGCAATTCGTTGGAACTCGCCCAATCGGTGCTCACGGGCATCGATCGCCCGGTGGGCCGGGCTCCTACAAATGATTCGCGGCAATTCGTTGGAACTCGCCCAATCGGTGCTCACGGGCATCGATCGCCCGGTGGGCCGGGCTCCAACGAGCGATCCGGGGCTACAACTGGCTCTTGATCGGCATCATGCGCATGAAGCCGGCATTGAAGCGATGCCAGAATCCAGTCTGCGGCTCTTTGGTCAGGATAACTTCCTGACCGTCTTCGTATCCTCTCCAGCGCAATTGGTTTTTCTCGTTCAGGAAAACCTCGAAACTCGCGGTTGGTAACGCGGCGGTGACCCGCTCGACCAGTTCCGTGGCGATCTGCGGCGAATGGATGATGACCCCCAGTTCGGTATCGAGATTGATCGAGCGCTGGTTCCAGTTGAACGATCCAATGAAAATCTTCTTCCGATCGACGACAAACGCTTTTGCATGCAAGGTCGATTTCGCATCCTGCACGCCCCTCGATACGTCACCGGGTATGCTTTTGTTTGCGCGCAGTTCGAAGAGCTTCACACCCATCTCGAGCAGCGGCTTGCGAACCGGCATATAACCACTGTGACTGACCGTATGGTTATTCGATGCGAGTGAATTGGTCAACACCGTGATCTCAACGTTGCGATCGCGCAATCCACGAAAACCCGCAATGTTGTCCTTGCGTAGAACGAAGTACGGCGATATCACAAACAATTCCTGCTGAACATCACCGATGGACTCGCGCATCTGCACCACGATTGATCCGGAATCGCCGCTGATATCAGCCTTCGCCTTGTCGGGCGTGTCGAATACCAGGTCATAGTCGGCCCAGATAAAAGCACTGGCATCCGTCTGCACGTAGTTAAGTATCGAACTTCTGACCGCGTCGGCATACTTGCTCGCCTCTACTTCTTTCAAAGATTCGGCAACCCTGTCCTCCAGTGACGCCAGCGCCTCTGCAGCATTTTCAGGCACTCCTGCGAGTGCCGATATCGGTAATGATGCCGGATGGTTCCAGTAGGAATCGAACATCGCGGAGACCTTGGGTACGATCGACCCAATTGCCAGGACATCGAGGTCGCCGAATTTTTCACCCGGGTTTGCGTCGAAATACTCGTTGGCAATATTTCGGCCGCCGATCAGCGTCATCTGGTTATCGACCGTAAAAGACTTGTTGTGCATGCGGCGGGTAAGACGGCCCATACTGAAAGCATCCATTGCTCGCGCTTTTCGATGCGCAAACGGATTGAAGATGCGCAGCTCGAAATTCTCATGCGAATCCAGGGCCGCGAAGCCGGTGTCGTAACCTTTGGCGTTCATGTCGTCGACCAGGAAGCGCACGCGGACGCCGCGATTCGCTGCCCGCAGCAACGCGTTGACGAACACTCTGCCCACGAGGTCGTTGTGGATCAGGAAATACTGTGCGTCGATGCTGCGCTCTGCCCGTTCCGCCATTAACAGGCGCAGGGCCAGGGAGTCGATGCCGTCGTAGACCGGGTAGAAGCCGGACTGTTCCGGCGGATGTTGGGCGACGAACCCGGCAAGGCCACGGGCCATCGTCGTGTCGGCAGTGTCCGTGAGTGCATGGGACTCTGATTTGGGATAATCGAAATCGATGCTGGCGCAGCCGGCTACCGATGCGAGTGCATACACAATAACGAAAAACCGCAAGAGCTTGCCCATGTGTTCGTTATTCCTGGCAGGGGACAGAGTGAGTCTGGATATCATATAAGAATATGACTGCCAAGCGCGAGGGGTGACATTCGCCATGCAGATGCCGAAAAAAACAAACCAGGGACTCGGCTATGCATTGCCGCCAGCTATTGCCTCGAGGTCCCGCAGCGCGTCGTTCGACAAAGAGAGGAATATGCGAAAACTTTCGTCGGCCGATAATTTTTCGTCGATCAGCATTTCAAAAGCAGTGTTCTGCAAATCGCGGATCTTCCGGGCTGCCGCAGTCCGATCATCGTCTGAGCTGGAATCGCCGAGTGCGCTGCGAATGGCGATGACATCGGTATAAAAAGCATCGATGCGATTCTTGCGGCGCATATGATAGATCCGCACAGCGGCGAAAATTGCACTGCCCAGCGCGACGATAATCGTTACAACGACCTCAGCAACCCCCGAATATCTTTCATAGATAGTTGGTTCATTTCGATCCAGGTAGGCGATCAGTCCAGGGTGCAAAACGAAAGTCGAATTTCCCGCGTTGAAGTCGTCGGACAGGCGTTGAAACAATCCGGGTCTGCGCGAGGCCAGGGCTGGTCGCAGGCGGCTCAATTCACGTACGAGGTCATAGACGACGGACTCACTCAGGTCACTTCTTGCCACCAGCAACATATCTACTGCTACGGTCAGGATAGGGGTGGGCGTGGCAGCACCATAGGTGCCGACCGGGATCACAAATGCTTCGAGTTGCGGATTCATCAGCGTAGCCGCGTCAATAGCCGAACCTTTGCCAATATCTTCTGGCGATCCTGAGCTGACCAGCCGGATATCCGGATATAGCGCCAGGCGGTCAGGTGAAATTGGTGCGAAAACGACGAAAACATCGGGTCGGTCGTCCGCATCCTCTACATACGTGAAGTCTGCAGGCGAAAGATCTGACCGGGATGTGAATCTCTCGAACATCATGCGTGATGCCGAGCCCTCGGGACCCGCGAATATTTTTGCGCCGCGAATCAACTCTGTACTGGACTCGAATTCCCGGTCGCCGAAATAGCCGATATGCAGTACCGTCGGGTACAGCGGCATCACCGTCGATATCCCCGGCCGATACGGCATATTGTTGGAGACCAGTGCGATATCGGCCTGTCCGGAAGTCAACGCATCGAGTGCTGCCGCTTCCGCAAGGCTCGCGTCGGTCAAGCTGATCGAGATTGCAGAATCATGGCCGATGAGTTCGACCACATCCCGGACAATTTCAGAATCGACTGGCGACTGCGGTGTTACGAACTGCAAAACTGTCTGGCTCTTCTCACAACCCGTCGTGACGGCTATGGCAAAGCAGATAAAAGTCGACAGAAAATTCCGCATTCTTCCGGTCAACGGCCGAGCAACCGGTCCTTGCGCAGCGCATCGACGACCATGTCAATCGCGTCCTCTATCAGGTATGTGACATTTTCCTTGTCGGAAATTGTGGACTCGATAGCCCAGATTCTTTTCTCGTCGCTGGCTGCAAATAACTCGGTCGACAGGACCACTGTCGTTGCGACGTTGATCGTTTCTGGATTGTTGAGTACTTCATAGTCGTAGCGAAAAAAATCGACAGGGCGATCATTCTTTCGAGATACTTTTGCAGTCGACGCGCCGCGCTTCACGGTAACGTCCGATGCCTGGCTTTGAACTCTTGTCAACAGCACCGCGTCGAATCCGTTGGCGCTTACGGCATCCAGGATTGAATTGCGGTCGATTTCATGCCCGCTTCCAACAACAGAGTAATAAGCGGTTGCCGGTGTTCCTTGGGACGAAATCCTGCTCGCCATCGTTCTTTCCCAGCGGGTGCGGTTCTCATAGCTGCCGGCGACACCGATGACAAGAATATTGCTGAAGGACGCATTGGCGTAGTCCGGGTCCTCGAAAGTTTTGACAGTCTTGAGTGTGGAAGAACAGGCTCCCAGCAACAACAAGAGTCCGGCGCCAACGGCGACCTCTTTAATTGAATGCACACATATCTCCGTTAACGATTGATCTGTAATTCTACAGCATCAGGTGCCCGGCTACTGAGCGAGGTTTTGATCCAGGAACTGACGAAACAAAGATGCCCAGTAGCGGGCCGCTGTCTGCACACCATCCCAATCCGTCGTACTGCCTCCACCGCCGCTGCCGATCTTCGGATTCGAGGTGCTGTCGGCTGCTCGTGCCAGGACACGATCGGTGGCAGAATCTCGCATTTCCATCAAGAAGACCAGGACGCCGGGGCGCGCTACTTTGTCAAGTCCCGTACGCAGATTCGGCACGTCACTGATATCAGCATTCCTTAGATCGATAAGCGACGCCTGTACCGTCATTACGCCGGGTCCGGCGCTATCCACAATTTCGTAGCCTGACAGTTCACCCATAAAAGCATCCCGAAAAATCTGCCGGATCCGCTGCAAATCTTCTTCCGGAAGCGGGTTGCTCTCTGGATGGAATATGCCCATGTCCTCGCCGAGCAATTGATGGTACTTGCCGAAATCCGCATCGGTTGCGACATAGCTCACCTCGACGTTGGCATTGCCTGTCCTGATGAAGCTTTGCGTGGTCACGGTCGAACATCCGGAAACCATCAGTGTGCTGCTGATGATGAGGCCGGCCAGGTTGCGGTAGGACCGACATATATTATTGATTTTATTGCCTAAATGTGACATGTACCGATTCCCGCACTGCCTGTGCTGTTGCATGTTTTGCCAGTCTACCTGAACCGGGGTTGCGCTCAAAGTTGCGCAGATTTTGCGTGAACCGTTCGCCGCGTACTTGCGAAATTACTTGAACTATTTCGCGGATGTTGTCGGTTCGATTGAAAGTCGAAAATCCGCCAGGAGTCGTTGCATCAAAAACAATTGTTTTTTGCGCAGACAATCTTATGATCAATGCTGAGGCAATAGCCTCAACGTCAGCAGGTTCGCTTGCTGGCAACCGTCCTGCTTATAGGGGTCCGAGCCTCTGTCAGTGTTGGGGGCGGTGGACGCAGGAGGCAGAACCGGCAGTGAAGGTGATGAGCGAAAGCGAATCAACGGAGGTGCAGGAACACTGAGAGAAACTCGGAAAAGACTCGAAAGTGCTATGCCAGGGTAGCCCAATACAAGAACAGAATCGGGCTTGGAAACGGGAAACTCACCGCAAGGAGAGCAGACCGGAGAAGAGTCAGGAAGAAGGGACCAGCAGACCTACCTGAGCGTCCTCAACTTTGAGAAAGCGGCCAATGGCCGCTTTCTTTTTGCGTGACTACGACGCAAGCATCTCTCGATATAAAGCCATGGTCTGCCTGGCCGTTTCCTCAACTGTGAAGTCCTTGCGGATCCGTTCCTGTGCACCCTCGCTCAGACGTTGATGCAAGTCGCGGTCGTTATAGAGTTCGAGAATCCTGTCAGTAATTGGCTGCGATTCGCCCGGCGGTACGACAAATCCGGACTTACCGTGTTCCACGAGTTCCGGGCTGCCCCCGGAATCGGTAACGATAGGCACGGTGCCGCCGATCATCGCCTCGATGATCCCACGTGGCAGTCCTTCGCGCCGCAGAGACGGCAAAACCGCGACGTCGCAATTCGGCAGGATCCAGGGCATCCGCTTCAGGAAACCGAACAGATGTATATTTTTGGCATATGAATTCGCGGCCACCAGTTTCTTGTGCTGCGGGTTGTCCATTTTCGTGCCCGCCAGCAGAAAATGAATATTCAGTCCCGCCGGAAGCCTGTCGATCGCATCGAGCAGAACTGGAATGCCTTTGCGTGGCACGCCACGTGCGGTGCAGGCAACAACGAATGCTTTGTCCGGTATGCCGAATTGTTTGAGATCCTCCGTTGGTCCCGCAT
This sequence comes from Pseudomonadota bacterium, assembly GCA_022567775.1. Taxonomy (GTDB): domain Bacteria; phylum Pseudomonadota; class Gammaproteobacteria; order Steroidobacterales; family Woeseiaceae; genus SZUA-117. The sequence continues at coordinate 5,599 of JADFGH010000038.1, forward strand.
ACCAATCAGGATTGTGGCCCTTGTGTATGGTGACCGGAACGTCGCGCCGCAGGCGAATGCCGGGCATCCCGAGTCCGAGCAGGCCTTGCCTGATTGCTTCGCAGACACAGATGATGCGGTCCAGTCGCGGATTTAAGAGATACAACCAGGCCAGCGGATCGAAATAGGTCACATTTCCACCTATGCCTTGATAAGCAACCAGTTTCAGCTTCATGCCGATGGATGCAAACAATCCATTCATCGTCGCGCGCTTGTCCAGCATGTGCAGGACGTCGTAGGGCTTTCTTTTGAGCTCCGCCCGAATAAAGCGAATGCATTTGGGACTGAGCTTGCCAGTCAGTACATAGGGAATGGTTGGTACGCCGGCCTGTTGCAGCGCGTCGTATTGGATTGTACCCGGCCAGGTCATGACGGTGATATCGACCCCGGCCTTATGCATCTCAATGAACGATCCGGTTTCCGCCAGATCACTCTCGCCGTTCACGCAGAGCACTGCAAGTGGTTTGCTCATCGGTTTTGCAGGCCTGGCTCTCTAACGAAGTTCAGATTTCGGCAAGAACTGCTTCTTCTTGTCGAACACCACGATCGAGTCATGGAACGATATGCCATCGAGGTTGGCCGACAGGTAGCTCAGTTCCAGTTCCTTCAGCGCATCAGGATGTTCGTGCCGAAAAGCAGTCTCCTTCCGGTCGAAGTACGGCTCGTGCAGCATGTCGATCATTTGTTTCGACAGGTCGATGAAGGTCTCGGGGCTGTCCACATGCTTGATCCAGTAGTTGGTGTGAACGTCCTCGACCATGTAGCAACCGCCATCCCTGAGTGCCGGGCGGAAGAGGGCGCCGAAGCTGATTATCTGGTGATGAGTCTTGTGGCTGCCATCATCGAGGATGATATCGAAGGGCCCGAACTCTCCATTTACCTCGGCGAGAAAAGCCGGATCTGCCTGGCTGCCTATCCTGACGAAGACATTCTGGTCGGCAATCTCGTGAGCCTGGCAGGACTGGTCGATATCAATGCCGACAATCGTGGAATCCGGATGAAAATATTCTTTCCACATGCGAAGTGATCCACCTCGAAAGACGCCGATTTCGAGCATTGTGATCGGACGGTCGCGATACCGTTCGAAATACCGGGTGTAAATATCGAAGTAGTGGTGCCACTTGTGTACATTGGTGTCAGCCGAGAAAATTCGAAACAGCTCGTTATCCGGCGGATCAATCGCTGCAGTAACTTTGACACGCTCTGTAAGCTCCGCGGGAAAAAGGTCGGATGTTTCCAGTGAATGATCTGACAATAATGCCGGTGCCTTGGTCAGCAACAGGCCGAACCTGATCAGCAATCTGTTTAACAATTTTCTCATGAGTTCTCCGGCGCGGATTCTGCGGGATCAATGGCAGAATGACCTGTGTGCACGGTTGCCTGGCAGTGCTTTTCGGGCTCGCATGATGCCGGAAAACTACAAAAAAATCAGTAGTTTTGCCTTAGACAGCCTTGCTGCAGGACTGTACCATGCCGACTCCCGATGACGGATTTCGTGTACCGGCAGCCTGTTCGCCCCACGGAGACAATACGGTGCAGATACTGTTAACAGGGGGTTCCGGCCTCCTGGGCACTGAACTACTAAAGCTCGACTCAGACTTGCTTGCGCCGTCTCACGAGGAGCTCGATATCACGGATGCCAGTGCCGTCGCTGACTATGTGGCAGCGCATTTGCCCGACATTATCCTGCATGCGGCTGCGATGACCAGCAATCGCGAGGTAGAGGCGAATCCGGAAGCGGCCCGGAAAGTGAATGTCGATGGTACGGCAAACCTGGCGCACGCCTGCGACGGCACCCGTATTCGCTTCGTCTACCTTTCAACAGATTACGTCTACAAAGGCGATCGAGGCGACTATTCAGAATCGGATGAAGTTGCGCCTTGCAACCTGTATGCGTCGCTTAAACTGGCCGGCGAAGAAGCGGTGCGGCGAGTTCCAAATCACCTGATTATTCGCGCAAGTTTTGGCGCGAGTGAGTTCGACTACCCCGGTGCATTCTCCGACAAGTGGTCATCAAAAGAATATGTGGATGTGATCGCGCCAAAAATTCTTGACGCGGCGAGAAGCCCGTTGACCGGCGTGCTGAACCTGGGCGGAGAGCGCCGCAGTCTTTATGAATATGCCCTTGAGAGCAATCCGCATGTGAATAAGATCGAGAGGCAAAATTCTGCACACGATTCGCCGGCAGACACTTCCCTGAACCTGGATCGATGGAACGATTATGTCGACGGTCGCGGAATAGTTCACGGGGTCAGAAATTGCCGGGTCTGTGGAAGCAGCGACCTCGTCAAATACCTGGATCTGGGAATGCTGCCACTGGCGAATAACCTGGCAGCGTCGGCGCAGGACGCGATTGATATGGAACGCTTCCCGATGCAGGTTTTGCTTTGTCAGGGGTGTTCGCTGTCACAGCTTTCAGTGGTGATTGATCCGGGCGTGCTTTTCTCGCACTACACCTATCGTTCGTCGATCAACCAGGCATACATCAGGCATTGCCGGGAGATGGCGCGTTCATTGAAAGAGCCCTTGCAAATCGAATCGGGCGACCTCGTCGTCGATATCGCCGGCAACGACGGTGCGTTACTTGCCGAGTTCAGGGACGAACTGGGGGTCAGTGTCGTCAATGTCGATCCGGCCGAGAACATTTCGGCCATCGCGGAGTCGCGCGGCATTACGACGATCAACAAGTTCTGGTCACAGGAAGTGGCACAGGAGATCCTCGATCAGTACGGCCGGCCGAAGTTGATTACAGCAACGAATGTCTTCGCACATGTAGACGACGTTAGCGGCTTCCTGGCGGCGGTCCGACACTGCCTCCATGAGAAAGGCACTCTGTTGCTCGAGTTTCCTTATGCCATGGATTTCATCGAGCATCGTGAATTCGATACGATCTATTTCGAGCACCTTAGCTATGTGCTCATCCGGCCGGTCACGCGACTGGCGGCAACGGAGGGCATGCAGGTATTCGACGTGCAGAAACAGGATATCCACGGCGGTACAGTCCGCGTCTTTCTCGGTATCGAGGGAGCGCAGGACGTCAAACTTTCCGTCGCAGAATTTCTTGAAAAAGAAGAGCGTGGCGGTTTTCACGACGCCGCGATCTACCGGAAATGGACCGGCGAGATTGATGCTCTCATTGACGATCTGGCGGGACAGCTAAAGAGGCTGAAGCGTGAGGGAGCAAAAATTGCTGCATTTGCGGCATCAGCCAAGGGCAACACGCTCCTGAATGCCTGTCGACTCGGTATCGCAGAGATCGACTATATTGTCGACGATACTCCGGAGAAAATAGGCAGGTTTTCACCAGGGACAGGCATTCCGATCGTCGACCGGTCCGTTCTGGCCGATGATCCGCCCGATTATCTTGTTATCCTTGCGTGGAATTTTGCACGTGAGATCATCCGGAATACGTCCACCTTTGGCGGCAAGTTCATTATTCCGATTCCCGCCTTCAAAATTATCGAATCGTAAGACGGAGTTAAGTGGTGAGCGATCCAACCAATAAAGGAATTATCCTGGCGGGCGGCGCAGGGTCGCGATTGCATCCGCTGACTTTGTCAGTCAGCAAGCAGCTCATGCCTGTCTACGACAAGCCGATGATTTACTATCCGCTGTGCACGCTTATGTTGGCACGGATTCGGGATATCCTGGTTATCACAACACCGGAGGATCAGCCGGCGTTTCAGAAATTGCTCGGCGATGGCAGCCAATGGGGCATCTCTCTGTCATATGAGGTGCAGCCCACGCCCGCTGGCCTGGCCCAGGCATTTATCATTGGCGAGGAGTTCATTGGTGGTCAGTCTGTAGCTCTGATCCTCGGCGATAATATATTTTATGGTCACGGGCTTGGCAGGCAACTGCAAGCGGCTGCGCAGCAGTCGTCCTCGGCGACCATATTCGCCTACCATGTCAATGACCCTGAGCGTTATGGCGTCGTGCATTTCGACGACGATGGCAAGGCACTGGGCATCGAGGAAAAGCCGGCGAAACCCAAATCCAGCTATGCCGTGACCGGCCTGTATTTCTATGATGCCCGGGTTGTGGATATCGCGAAAAACCTCAAGCCATCGGCCCGCGGTGAACTGGAGATTACCGATATTAATCGCCTGTACCTCGACGATGGGTCTTTACATGTCGAGGTTCTGGGGCGGGGCGCCGCATGGCTGGACACCGGCACGCATGATTCCCTGATGGAAGCAGCACAATTCGTACAAATCATCGAGCACAGGCAGGGATTGAAAATCTGCTGTCCCGAGGAAATCGCATACAAGAACGGCTACATCGATGAAAAACAGGTAGCGGTTCTTGCCGAAAATCTCGGCAACAGCGGTTACGGTGACTACCTGAAAGCAATGCTTGGGGGCACCACGTTCTGATGGAGTTTTCGGCAACACAAATTCCCGACGTTATCGTGATCGACCCGGTCGTTTACGAAGACGCGCGCGGTTTTTTCATGGAAACCTGGCAGGAGAAAAAGTTTCGGAACGCCGGGATCACTGCGAAGTTCGTTCAGGACAGTCACAGCCGATCATCGTTCGGTGCGCTTCGCGGATTGCATTACCAGGTATCCCAGGCGCAGGGTAAACTGGTTCGCGTCATTCATGGCGAAGTGTTCGACGTAGCCGTCGACATCAGGAAATCATCACCGACATTCGGACAGTGGGTGGGTGAGGTGTTGTCAGCGGGAAACAGGAAACTGATCTGGATTCCGCCGGGCTTTGCACATGGATTCCTGGTTTTAAGCGAAATTGCTGATTTCGAATATCGCCTGACAGACTTTTATGCGCCCGAACACGAACGAACGATTCTCTGGAATGATCCCGGTCTCGCGATCGAGTGGCCGTTAGCGGATGGGCAGGAGCCGCTTCTGTCCAAAAAAGACGAGGCAGGTGTATTCCTGAAAGACGCGGAAGTCTATGCGTAGTCTGCTGGTTACCGGCGGTGCCGGTTTTATCGGCGCCAATTTTGTTCGCTACTGGGCAACGCAGTATCCGGATGATCGTATCGTGGTACTCGATGCGCTGACCTATGCGGGCAATCAGGCCAATCTCGAGGCGATGTCGGGACACCCGGCCTATCGCTTCGTGCATGGCGATATTGGTGACCCGGAGCTGGTAAAGAACCTGCTCGTT
>JADFGH010000349.1 GCA_022567775.1 Pseudomonadota bacterium
GATGGAAGGAATCTTGCGGTGCTGGTGGTCATGGTTCGCCCCTGTCTTGTCAGAACAGGCCGGTGATACGCCTTTCGTCGTTGACGTCGATATTCTCGGAGGCCGGCTTACGCGGCAGACCAGGCATGGTCATGATAGCGCCACAGATCACAACCACAAACTCGGCGCCGGTTGCCAGGCGAATTTCCCGAATTGGCACGTCATGTCCGGACGGGGCCCCCAGGAGATTTGGATCGGTTGAGAAGCTGTATTGCGTCTTCGCCATGCAGATCGGGTAGTGGCCGTAGCCGTCCTCCTGGAACTGCGCAAACTGGTCGCGAATCTTCTTGTCCGCGATGATGTCCTCGGCGCCGTAAATTGACCGTGCGATGCGCCGGGTCTTGTCCCACAAAGTGACTTCGTCCTTGTAGAGTGGCCGGAACTGCGATTTGTGATTGTTGACGAGGTCGATCACCTGTTCTGCGAGATCGACAGCACCGTCGCCGCCATTTTCCCAGTGCGAGGATACGATGCACTCAACACCAAATTCCTTGCAATAGTTCCTGATCGCCAGGTGCTCTTCCTCGGTATCGTTAATGTATTGATTGATAGCGACGGTCACCGGCACGCCGAACTGACCGATGTTGCGGATGTGACGGCCGAGGTTTGCGCAACCCTTGATGATCGCATTGGCGTCATCCTTGTCGAGCTCGCCCTTCGGTACGCCGCCATGCATCTTGAGTGCCTTGGTCGTGGCCACCAGCACTACAGCATCGGGGTGCAACCCGGCTTTGCGGCACTTGATGTCGAAAAACTTTTCCGCGCCGAGATCGGCGCCGAAGCCTGCTTCAGTAACGACGTAGTCGGCAAGCTTCAATGCAGACTTGGTCGCAATCACCGAATTGCAGCCATGCGCGATGTTCGCGAAAGGTCCGCCATGCATCAGCGCGGGGTTGTTCTCCAGCGTTTGCACGAGGTTCGGCTGGAACGCATCGCGCAGCAGCGCGGTCATTGCGCCTTCCGCCTTCAACGCTCGCGCCTGCACGGGTTTCTGATCACGCGTATAGCCGATGGTGATGTTGCCGATGCGTTTGCGCAGTTCATTGAGATCGTTAGCCAGGCAGAAGCAAGCCATGATTTCCGACGCGGCCGTGATGTCGAATCCGGCCTCGCGGACGACACTATTATTGAACCCGCCGAGACCGGATGTAATCGTGCGCAGGGCCCTTTCATTCATATCGAGAACGCGGCGCCAGGTCACCCGCCGGGGATCGATGTTGAGTTGATTCTCCCAGTGCATGTGATTGTCGATCAGGGCCGCAAGGAGATTGTGAGCAGCACCGATCGCGTGGAAGTCGCCGGTAAAGTGCAGGTTGATGTCCGTCATCGGTACGACCTGCGCGTAACCGCCGCCCGCGGCGCCGCCTTTCATGCCAAAGCAGGGGCCGAGGCTCGGCTCCCGCAGGCACACTATCGCGTTCTTGCCGATCTTGTTCAGACCGTCACCCAGTCCGACCGTGGTCGTGGTCTTGCCCTCGCCCGCCGGCGTCGGGGAAATCGCGGTAACGAGGATCAGTTTGCCGTCGGGTTTGCCGTTCAAACCCTCCAGAAAATCGTAGCCGATTTTGGCCTTGTCATGGCCGTAGGGAATGATGTCCTCGGCAGGAATACTCAAGTTCGCGGCAACGTCCGCGATCGGCAGTTTGCTCGCCGCCTGGGCAATTTCGATATCCGGGGGTACTCTACTCATGGGGCTCATCCAATGGCTGGAGTTGCTTGATTTTCAGGCGTTTTAGCGCGAAGGCAGGCGATACTATGTGAAAATCACCGTGCCAGTCCAGCGCTTCGTCAAGAAATGTCGGGATTTAAGCGGAACGCGGTTCACCTGAGGTTCGAAAAGCGACAATAAGCAGCGGTAGCAGTGTCATATTGGCCAACAGGGCAACCAGCATCGCGAGACTTGTCAGGATGCCGAAATAAATCGTGGGAATAAAATTCGATAAAACGAGGATGGAAAAACCAAGCATGATCGTCACGCTCGTGTAATAGATTGCGCGTCCAATACTGCGGTGACAACGATCGATTGCCGCCCAGTAATCACCATCCACTGCAAATTCATAACGAAAACGGTGCACATAGTGAATCGTGTCATCGACACCGATGCCGACTGTGATCGCGGCAATCGTAATCGTCATCAGGTCCAGCGGGATTCCGAACCAGCCCATCAGGCCAAGGACCAGGGTTGCTGAGAGGAGGGTCGGAATAATCGCCGTAACGGCCGTTCTGATGGAACGGAACAGCACCAGGAACATTGCCATGATTGCAAGAAAAACGGTGCCCAATGTAAGCACCTGAGATTGGAACAGGCTTTGCAGCATGTTGTTGTAGAGGACCATCAGTCCCGAGAGCCGGAACTGGTCTTCCTTCAGGCCGACCTTCCCCATCAGGTCCGAGCGGATCTTCTTGAGGAGGGTGTCCCTGCGCAGGGATTTCAATGAGTCCTTGATCCGAACGCTGACCCGGGCCTGGTTGTGCTCGATCGACGCGTAGGGGCGTACCATGGAATCCTTGAAATCCTCCGGCATCTGTTGGAAAAGGATCGCCAGCATGAAGTCGTCCAACGGCTCCCCTTGGTTGATGTCCCGTCCGATCTTCCACAGGGTGGCCAGGGACAAGACCTTCCCGGTGGCCGGCAGGCTGTCGAGGTAGTCGTGCACCCGGTTGATGACCTCCAGCTTCGTCGTCGTGAACCAGTATTTCTGCGCGTCGCCTTCTTCGTCTTCGAAATCCTCGAACTCATCGAAGTCCTCATCGGGGTCTG
>JADFGH010000039.1 GCA_022567775.1 Pseudomonadota bacterium
GACAATTCCACACCAACGACAGCATGGCCGCGCTGCGCCAACCAGAGTAAATCGGGTGTCTTGCCACAAAGCGGAACCAGAACGCTGCCTGGAATGGCAATATCCGGCCAGAATGATTTCAGGCCCTCGTTGCCAGTGGGCTCATGCCAGCCAGTCCGTCCCTGGTCCCAGCGACCCAGCCAATCTTCACTCACTGAAATTGATTCCTACCTGAGGAACGGCAGCTTGTCGGACAACCCGTCATCGAGTCCGGCAATCTTGCCTGCGGGCACCATGCCCAGCACGACGAAAATCACAAACCAGACGACATCGTGATTCGTGCCGGCAAGAACAGGCATGCCTTTCGCAAACCAGAAATTCAAAACAAGAATGGCGCCGACGGCCGCAGCATAACGGGTTGCAAGACCGCCTATCATCGCCAGCCTCACGGCCAGCTCGCCCCAGGGCAACCATGGCTGCGAACATCGTTTTGTTCGGCAATACCACCGATTCGATGAATGGCCGATAAAAAGCAAAGCTGTTTGCGAGCTGGGCGTTGAGAAAACCTTCCATCCCGTCCGCAAAATTGTCCCGGCTGATCTTGCCTAAACCACTCCAGGCGAAAAACAGCCCCGTATAGACACGCAGTACGACGATCGGCCAATGCTTCGCCCCACCATGTGGCCTTGAATCGAGGCGGTCAACCATACTTTGCCCTCCTGGGTACCGTGGTCTGTTTTTCGGCGCAACAATCAAACTGATGTTAGCACTGGCGCCACCGCGTCGGGCTGGTAAATAAAGATTTGCCTGGACCCGCCCGCGTGTATTTACCTGTGGATACCTTATCGGTACCATCTGCGCGCCGCAATCCTCGGCTCCAACTTACTGATGGCCGCCAATGCTGGCGGTCACTTATGTTCAGGCGTAAAAAATTATGGCAAAAGCGACTCTGATTGACGGCAAGGCGATGGCCGCTGACTTGTCTGCTGCAATTACACAGACCACGGCTGATCTCGCTACAAATAATAACCTCCGCCCGGGCCTCGCGGTTGTAATCGTCGGGGAAGACCCGGCCAGCCAGGTTTATGTCAGGAACAAAAAGCGGTCGGCCGAGTCCTGTGGATTTTATTCCGTGCAGCGCACACTTCTCGCTGACGCATCTCAGGATGAGGTGCTCGCGGTAATCGATGAGCTTAACGCCGACCCGGCGATTCACGGCATCCTTGTACAACTGCCGCTGCCGAAGCAGCTGGACACGATGGTCGTCACTCAATCAATCGTTCCCGAGAAGGATGTCGATGGATTTCATTTCCAGAACATCGGCAAGCTGACCTCCGGAAACACTGCATCTGGTTTTGTGCCCTGCACGCCTGCCGGCTGCATGTTGATGATCGAGAAACAACTGGGCAACGATCTGTCCGGTTTGAATGCCGTCATCATCGGACGCTCCAACATTGTGGGTAAACCAATGGCGAGCCTCTTGCTGCAGTCAAACGCCACGGTAACGATTTGCCACAGCCGGACAAAAGATTTGCCGGCAGTCGCTCGCAACGCCGACATCCTGGTTGTGGCGGTCGGACGCCCGCGAATGGTGAAGGGCGACTGGATCAAACCGGGGGCCGTCGTTATCGACGTCGGCATGAACCGCATCGAAGTTGAAGTGGATGGCGAAAAGAAAAACAAACTCACCGGCGATGTCGATTTCGCTGAGGCTGTTGAAGTTGCCGGCGCGATAACACCGGTCCCCGGTGGCGTCGGCCCGATGACGATCGCAATGCTTATGTCGAATACTCTGCAATCCGCACAACGCACTATCGACTAAGCACTAAGCCAATCGATTCGTCCGTGACCGGGCGTCTAACAGGCAGGAGTTCACGAATACTTTCCAGTATTCGCTCACAGGAACCTGCATGCGAATCGGTCATATTGATTTGTCCCGGCACATTGCCGCTGCCGAAGAGCAGTTGGTGGTCCTGGTCGAAGCACTGACCACACACGGTGTTGAACAACATGTCCTGGTCAGGAACCCGTTTCTCGCCAAACGCCTGTCTGTCTGCCCGGGAGTTTCTGTCGGCCCGATCGTAAGGTCACCCGTGACAGCCTGCATCCTGATGCCCACTGTCGATCTTGTACACGCGCATGATCCTGAAGCAGTCAGCGCCGGGATGTTACTGAACCTGACTCGCTCTATCCCCTTCGTACTGACGCATCGCCAGTTCATAACGCCAGGCAATGGTCCTGTCAATCGTTTGAAGTATCGCCGTTGCGATGGAATTGTTTGCCCGTCCGAGGATATCAGCAGCGCAATGCGCGAGTATGTATCCGACAAACCGGTGGATACGATCGGTGACGCATGCAACGCCGATAATGTGATCGATGCGGAGAACGGCCGAATTAGCGCCGAGGGAATGGCTGCAGAATATCTGCGCGTTTATCGCAGAATACTCGACAGTCGTGGCATGCCTGCAATGCAGCTTTAAAACTCCCAGAGAAAGCCGATGGCGGGCAATAACGGCAACCAGTAATCCAGGCTGTATTCCAGAAACTCCTCACCGTTGTCATCGGTCTCGAGGTCGTAATCGAGGCAGCACACATTGTTTCGGTCGAGCAAATTCGAAACTTCGAAGAATGCCGTAATCGTGCCACTGCCAAGGTCGAACTTGCGGCTGATCCTGGCATCGAGGCTGGCGAAATGCGCAAGCTGTTCGGCGTTGCGCGGGCCAGGAACCGCGATGAACTCAGGCTCTCCGCCGGGGCCGATAGTTTCCTCCAGCGCCAGCGAGGTGGTCGGCCAGCCGCTGCGAATATGTGCGGCAAGGGATAGATCCCAGTTGTTCACCTGCCAGACCAGACCCAGCTGCAGCGAATGCCGTTGGTCCCAGCTTCGTGGCACCTCGATCCCGTCCACGGTATCGATAACCTCGGCGAGCGAGTAGCTGGCCCACCAGGAGAGCGCCCGTCCAGTCCGATTGACGGAAAATTCCACACCCCTTGCCAGCGCACCGGTCGGTGCGATTCGCACCCGGTCAGCCTGCAGTTCGGGAATCAGCGCCAGCGGGTCGTAGAGATTCTCGAATCGCGGCCGCAGGTCGCTCATGTCCTTTTGAAATATTTCCAACCTGACCGAATGATGCGCGCCAAGCTTCTGATGAATTCCCGCAATGATGTGATCGGCCTGTTGCGCCGGAAAAAAATCGCTCACACCGTCCTCAATCTGCAACTCATGGATTCCCTGCGACTGGTAATAACGACCCCAGCTGAAGCGCAATTCCGTTCCTGGTCTCAATGCGTGAAGTACGCTGAACCTGGGACTCAGCTGGGATCCGGAGGGAAACTCTGTGTAGGTCTGATCGTCCCAACGCAAGCCGAATTGCAATATGGTCCTGGCAGCCACTTTCCACTTGTCCGACATGTACAGCGCATAGCTCGGTCCACTGGGCGCAGCGGTCAGGTCCCGGTTGATGGTCGTTGGCACATTCTCGAAAATTGCCCGCAATCCGAAAAACTCCGCGTTGCCCCGATAAGCGTAGCGGGCCTTGTTGTGCTGAAGCGCAAATCCCCACTGCAACAGATGGCTGTCCGAGCTGTGCATTGACCAGTCCTGGCGAATACCGATCTGCTCTACATCCCGATCATCGCTGACGTCGGACACCACTTTTTCCATATCTTCGGTAAAGCCGATTCGACGGTTGCTGAACGAACTGAATGAAAGCACGGTAGAACTGCTCAACGTGTCGCTCCAGCGGTTTTCAAGCGCCAGCCACAGCTGCGCATTCCGCGTCTGACTCGTTGCCTGCTCAATTTCATCCGGATCGCTTTCGGTAATGACTACAATCTGATCGTCCGCGAACAATGCGTTGACGGACAAGCGGGCATCTGGTGTAAGCCAGGTCGAAAACTTGCCGAAGACGTCGTAATACCTGGGCTGGCCCAGTTTCTTGTCGATAACGAGATCCAGGTTGCCGCGCCGCGCGGAGAACAGCCAGTCGGTGGTGCTGTCGGCGTTTCTGCCAGCGGTGAGGAACGATGTGTTGAAAACGCTGAGGCCTACTTCGGTGTGCCGTGGTCGTGTCAGCTCCCGCGATTCCATGAGAACGACACCGCTTAGACGGTCTCCGTACTGCACCGGGAATCCACCGGTGTAAACCTCGACGCCATCGATGGCTCGCGAGTCGACCGTACTGAAGATGTTTTGGTAGTCCCGGATGTGGAATGGATCGAATAATCTCTGGCCATTGAGAATGATGCCCGTCTCTGCTTCTTCACCGCCGCGAAAATGCGAGCGGGCGGCTGCGCCAGGTAGTCGATGCGTCGCACGCAGCGGGTCTTCGCCAAGATCCGGAAGTGTCTCGATCGAACGCTGACCGAGATCGAATCGCGACGTGCTGATGTCTCGCGAAATTTCGTAGCGGCTCGCCGACACCGTAATGTTTTCTATTTCCCGGCGCGCCGGGTCCAGATTTACTTTGAGTTCAGTGTTCCGGCCGGGCCGCACCCTGACCTCTCGTTCGACTGCCTGGTAGCCCGCAGCACCGATTCTGATCAGGTAGGTGTCCGCTGTTACTTCCGGGAATTGCTGTATGCCCTGCGTCAGCAAGATGCCGGGGTCAAGTTCAGGTAACGCGCTGATCTTCAGGCGGTCCAGCGGCATGTAATCACGCCGGTCTCTGACAATGATGAGCAAACTGCCCAACCTCGCAGCAGCAGAGTCGTTGCGAACGATGAGCCACAAGCCTTCTTCGGATCGCAGAGTCAGCCCGTGCGGGTCGAGAATCTCCCGGACAATTTCGAGTGGCTCAGAACCCCGTGGTTCGGCAATGACCAGAAGATCGTCGCTAACAAGATTGGTGCTATAGGCAAACGGCCAATCCTGCGACCGAAATTCTTCGATCACAGAGACTACGGTCCGGCCCTCATAAGCCTCTCGCTGCACTTGTGCTGCAGCAGGCAAAGAGCAGACCGTCAGTAACATCAAGAACAGGAGTGAGCGCACGTTCACCTCTTTCCCGATACGGGACAGTGAATTATCGTCCCTGACCGGTCTAACGAATACCTTGCGGCAGATCAGTCTTCACTGATTACAATTACCTCACCCTCTATGCGGGCATTGAGATCTACCGTCATCATGAAAATTTCGAGCGCGCGAGTTGGCGGAAGCCGCATGTCGCCGCGCAACTGCGCTTGATTTGCCACCATCTCGGCGCCTTCGCTTGCGTACCTGATGGTGCGGCCGGATTCCCGGCTGACCCATGCAAGCGCTTCGGCAACGAAGTGGCCATCAAGGTTGACGGCTGGCGTGGAATTCTCGACCCACTCCCAGTCATCTACGCCATTGGTATCGTCAATAGACAACGCACCGGTTGCGGAAATCGCAAATTGCTGCCCAGCCGTTGCTCTCGCTGTCACCTTGCCGTCGATCGATACAATGCCTTCACGTACTGAAATGACGAGTTCGCCGGCGCCGACCTGGGTCATGTACTGAGTGCCCAGGTGCCGTACCACGCCGTAATCGGTTCGTATCGAAAGCTCGACGGCGCTGTCTCGCGCCGGCTGTGACGACAGGGCGCCTGTTTTCGAATCGAAATAAACCCGGCCCTCACGCAGATAGATCTGATTTGCTGCCTCAAATACGACCACCGTACTTTCATCGATGCGCAGCGAGCCACCATCATGCCAGCCGAGTGCGAGTCCGGATGCGGACCCTGTCTTTATTAAATCGCCACCCTTGAGCGCCGCCATCGGAGCGTCGCCGGCGATCCGGGAATTGACACTGATTTCGCCAAACTGCTTTTCAATCGTGGCCATTTGCTGCTGTCTGATATCACCATCCGGCTCACGCAACAGGTTTAATGTGGCAAAAACTGCAAGCAGCACTGATGCAGCTAATGCAAATGATGTGATGTGACGTCGCCGGACATGTCTGCCGCTTACTTTCTGCCACTCCTCGTGCACTGCTGCACGAATCAGCGCCTCGTCCGCCGCCGGCGGAGCCGGCCGCGGTGGTGCTTTGCCGAGCAGCTCCGCAAACGCTTCATCAGAGCGTAGCTCTTTGAGTTCTTTGTTCCTGTCCATCACTTCATTAACCCTGTCATTGCCGATCTCGCAGGACCGGATAGCGAACTATATACATCGCTGAACGAACGCTTCGCCCGGGCAATCAGCGACTGTGTTGCCTCGTTGCCCAAATCAAGTTTTTCGGCGATCTCGCCGACCGAATAGCCCTCGATGTATTTCCATTCGAGAACATTGCCGTATTTCGGCGGCAATCGGTCCAACGCCACCTGGATCAGGCGCACGAGCTCAGCCCGTTGATAATTTTGCTCCGGATCATCGGCTCGTGGTGCCTGGAACGAGTCGACAGCCGCCTGTATTTCAGGGTAGTCATCAGTCAGCACGATGACCTTCCGATAGCGGCCCTGTCTGGCGAGCCAGTCGCTCATTGCATTCCGGGTAATGGCGCATAGCCAGGTAAACAACGCCGATTCGCCGCGATAGGTGTGCAACTTGGCGATAGCCCTGGTCAGCGCAATTTGCACCACCTCCCGCGTGCCCTCCGGATCGTCCGGCAGGCGCGTCAGGGCGAAGCGGTACAGCCTCGCAAAGTTCTCGTTGAAAAAGCGATCGAACGCCTGCTCGTCATTTGCAAGCAATTGTTTTACAAGGCGTTTGTCGTCAGGATAGTTAGCCACAACTCGTCCATAGCATTTGCCTGCCTGTTAGACCTCGCCAGCACGTTATTTCGGTCGTGAACCAGTCTACAATCAAAAGCCGCGCTTTGATTCGATCAGCAACTGAACACTGTCGATCGACGGGTCGCCATCCAGCGGAAAGGCGATATCGATGTGCACCACGTCCCTGCCGCTACTGCGGGTTCGCCCGAGCCTGAGCCCGAACCCTACGTTTTTCAGCCAGCCGAGTGATGGCCCACCGGCCGGGTTGTCGCCCCAGGTGCGGCCAATGTCCGTAAATATTGCACCACCGACCCGAAACAGGCGAAATGGATACCAATCCGTAAAGTAACGTTGTTCGACCGTCAGGAGGATTTTCGAATCGCCGGTCTGATAGCGGAGTGGATAACCCCGCAGGCCGCTATCACCCCCGAGATCCACGAGCTTGTCGAGGTCCAGGTCGTTACCCCAGCTCGCATCGAGCGTCATGAAGAACAGCCGCTTTTCGGTAATCTGGTTGTAGTAGCGGGCGTTGACGCCGACCTCGGTGTTCACCGGGTCTCCTTGTTCAATCCGGCCACTGGCCCGGGAAGTCAGGAACAGCGCCTTCTTTTTGATCGAACCGAATCCTTTGCTCGCACTCAGCGAGTAGACCAGCGCATCGCGATCCGAGCCGAAGCTCTCAGCGGCCCACCCGAGACTGGCGGTGAGCCTGGTTCCCAGGAAAAAATCTTCGGTCCGTTCAATCTGGTCGCGATTGCTGGCCGTCTGAAATTTGTCTTCCAACAATTCAATACCAAGAAACGGATAGATCAGGCGACGGTCCTCAGGAACCAGGGACGGAAGCTGACCGTCAGGTACAGGACTGAAATCGCGGTCGTCGTGCACGACCCCCGCAGTCCAGCGCCTGGTCCAGTTGTTGATAAGTCCGGCCGACCACCCCCGGAACGCGGTGTACAGTTCGGTCTCCGACTTGTACTCGGCTGCCTCGTTACCGAGATCGTAAAAAGACTCTTCTCTTTCATCGTCAAACAATGTTGCGCCGGCACTCCAGCGCGTATCCAGCGCATAGAACGGCCGCATCAGCCTGAATTGCGTCGTGCCACCGTCCGAACTGTCCGAATATTTGAAAAATACCGAGGTCCAGCTGTTGCCGAGATTCCTGTCGAAGTACTCGAAGCTGGTCGAGTTCCGGTCAACATTCTCAACATAGGTCACACGAAGCTGCACGCCAAGACCGAGCAGGTTCCGCTCGGAGAGTTCGACCCGGCTGCGGTTTTCGCCGCCGGACCGGGAAACGGAGATTCCGGGCATGAGCGTCCAGAGATCGCGCGTCCGGACACGGATGTCGACCACGCCGTCCGTATACCGTATCGGTGTGATTTTCGCGTCATACAGATAGTTATTCACCCGCAAAAGCCGTTCCGACTCCTCGAGTAAACGCTCGGAAAACCGGTCCCCGGAACGGAATAGCAGTTGCTGCTCAATGACTGCGTCACGCGTGACAATGTGCCAGCGATTCGCCAGCCGGAAGATCGACTTGTTCTCACCCGGCTTGGTGGTGTCGAAAACATTTTGCTTCTCGATCACGATGCGACCGATGGTCGCGCCTGCAGCCTCGAGCTCTGCCGCAGATGGAATAACTGGTGCGGCATCAACATCCGTGTGCGGGTCGTCCGCCTGAGCCCCGGCCTTGAATGGCATCAGTAATCCGTGCGCGACCAGGACCAGGCACGCGAGAATGTTCGGCGATTTGCCCAAGCAATTCACAAATCGACATTAACACTGTGCATGAGAATTAGCGTGGTTCAATTCTCGTAATCCGACCCGGCGTACGCTCGGGGGTTAGAATGGGTGTCGTGTGAGCATGATGGAGCGTGGCATAGTGAGGCGATCGGGTGAGGATTTTCGGACCATCTGGCAGAAGCCGGATGACCCTGCAGTAGTGCAGATAATCGATCAGCGCCGCCTGCCCCACGAATACGTTGTCGAGGACTTAGTGTCGTGGCGGGACGGCGCCCACGCGATCAGTGAAATGCTGGTGCGTGGAGCCCCGTTGATCGGCGCAACTGCCGCGTGGAGTCTTTACCTCGCAGCACTCGAGAGCCGTGGCGAGCCCGACCGTAACGAATTCATCCGGCATGCCGCCAAAGCGCTTGCCGCGACCCGGCCAACCGCGGTTAATCTCAGGTGGGCAATCGACAGGGTTCTTGGCGTGCTCGGTAGCACCGAAGATATGGATGAAATCGAACATGCGCTGGAACAGGAAGCCCGCAAAATTTGCGACGAAGACATCGAAATCTGTCGCGGCATCGGCGAACAGGGCCTGAAACTTATCGAGGAAATTTCTGCCAGGAAATCGGGTGACACCGTCAATATTCTTACTCACTGCAACGCAGGTTCACTCGCCACGATTAACTGGGGAACTGCTACTGCGCCAGTCTATTTCGCCAGGGACAAAGGTATCGATGTGCACGTCTGGGTGGACGAGACGCGGCCGCGAAATCAGGGCTCGCAACTCACCGCCTGGGAACTGGCGGAAAACAAGGTCCCGCACACTCTTATTGTCGACAATGCCGGCGGGCATCTCATGCAGCATGGCCTGGTCGACATTTGCATTACCGGCACGGATCGCACGACCCGGAGCGGCGATGTTGCCAACAAGATCGGCACTTATCTCAAGGCGCTGGCCGCCGACGACAACAATATTCCTTTTTATGTGGCGCTTCCCTCGACGAGCATCGACTGGACGATCAGGGACGGGCTGACCGGGATTCCGATCGAGGAACGGGATCCGGACGAAGTCGCAAAAACTTATGGCAAGGCAGGTGACGAATTCTGCACAGTGCAGACTGTGGGAAGTAATACCGCAATCAGCAACTATGCGTTTGACGTCACGCCAGCCAGATTGGTGACGGGACTGATTACCGAGCGTGGTATTTGTGCCGCCAGCGAAGACGGCCTGACCACACTATTTCCGGACAGTCCGGGCTGGCCTCATGATTGATGAGGGATACATCAAATTCGATTCGCATTGGCGCAAAACGGGGCCGCTGGATAATGCTGAAATCGAATTACTGAATCGCTGGCGCCGGCCACTTTACGATGCGGGGTTGATAGGGCAATACGAAGAACACGGCATCGGATTCGGCAACCTGAGCGTTCGCGCAGCGGCACAGCGCCAGTTTATTATCAGCGGCTCGCAGACCGGGCAGCTCTCCGATCTTGGCGCCGAACACTATGCATTGGTTGAAGATTACGACATTGACCGGAACCGCGTGTATTCGATCGGCGCTCGCGAAGCTTCATCAGAGTCCATGACGCATGCAGCCATCTACGAGCTGGATCCGGAAATTGGCGCGGTTGTTCATGTTCACAGTGAGGCAATGTGGGCAGGATTGAAGGGGTCGGCCGCAACCACTGATGCCGAAGTCGCGTTTGGCACGCCTGAGATGGCGCGGGAATTTCGCCGTCTGTTCAAAGAAACCGATTTTCCAAAGACCGGGATCGCGGTCATGGCCGGACACGATTCAGGCCTGGTCAGTACCGGCAGCAATTTGCAGGAGGCAGCTGAGCGAATTCTGGCGATCGACGCGAAATTCAAAAGATGACAGGAGAACGCCCGCAGCCAGTCAGGCGGCATCAGTTCGCGTTGTTATCAACCAGGATCGGCTCAAGTCTGAAACGATAGGTACGGCATGTCCGCGCCGTTGCCAGAATCTGGTTGGGAGCCAGTGGCTCGAATGTCGACCTCTTCATTGCCCTGAGTACCGGCTTTCTGAAGATCCTGTGAGTGGATTCTTTCAGCTTTACTCGCGATATACGGCCGTCCTGCCTGATCATGAAGCACACTACCGCCTGGCCCTGAATTCTGTCCCGCCGTGCGATGGATGGATAAGTTGGAAACGTGGTCAGTAACGGTACCCGGTTGGTATTCGAATCCAGGAAATGAGTTACCGAGGTCGTTTCCAGCTGTCCAAATGCCAGCGCCGACCCCAGCAACAGACCTGCTGCCAGCCC
>JADFGH010000350.1 GCA_022567775.1 Pseudomonadota bacterium
CAAATCCCACATCGCCGCAAACGACTCGGTCCATGGGGCTGCCGGAAGCCAGGTCTTCGAGTACCTCGTCGATCGTGCGGGACTGATCTTCCGTTGGCTCGAACGCGAAGCCACTCTCAAATGCCCGGTAGTCGGCCTCCTGCCAGCGGAAGCGGTGCCCTGGCCTTGCAGCGCGGCGCGCGTAGACGTCGAGCAGTTCTGCGGCGACATCACGAATCTTGTTGATTGCGCGCCGTTTGGCTTTGGCCCACTGGTCGCTGCCAAGGCGATGCAGTGGCGCATTCTCCGGCGAGGCGCCGGTATAGCGCGAGATCAGGTCGAGTGCATGCACGGGCACGTAAAGCTTGTCACCGTCTGCATACTCCAGGTGCAGGAATTCTCCACTTGTTCCGCCAGCCACCAGGGTTTTCAGTCCGAGGTATCGGCCGACGCCGTATTCCGCGTGCACCACCGGCGAGCCTGGTTGCAGATCATTGAGCTGCCGGATAATCGTTTCCGGGTCGCGCTCCGAGCGCCTGCGGCGGCTTCGCTGACGTGGTTTTTCGCCGAACAGTTGCTGTTCGCTGATAATCGCCACGCCGGATTCCGGCAACAGGACGCCGTCTTCAATCGGAGCGATGGCGATTCCGGCCTGGATGCTGCTGTCGAGGAATGCCTCCCAGCTGTCAACACGGGATAGTTGGATGCTGCGTCCGGCGAGCAGCTCATACATGTTTTCTCGCCGGCCGGGAGAATCAGCCGTAAACAGGATACGTCCGTCGAACGAGTCAACGAACTTCATGAGCGATGCGGCCGCGTCTTCGTAGCGAGCCTCGATGCGCAGGGCCGGAGGAATTTGTGTCGACAGATTGATGCTGGCAGCCGATTCCTCGAGCGTCTGTGCACTGTAATGGATGCATTTCGCCCGAGAGATCTTTTGCAGGACCTCATCGGGGTCCAGAAAACTTTCGTGTGGCTTCAGAATCGGCCGTTCGGGATCGAGACTGCAAAGCTCGTAGCGCTCACCGATTTCGCGCCAGGCCTGGTGCAGCACGCCCGACACATCTTGTGGTGCGAAAATGACGGTGTCGGCTGGCAGGTAATCGAGAAAGCTCGCGGTCTGTTCGAAAAACAATGGCAGGTAATACTCGATGCCGCCGTGGGCAATGCCGTGCGATATGTCGCTGTACACTCTCGAACGTGATGGTTGACCTTCGAATCGTTCGCGATAACGCTGCCGGAATTGCTTGATGCTGACCTGGTCCAGCGGTACCTCGCGTGCCGGAAGAATTTGCATCGTTGCCACAACTTCACCGGACAATTGAGTCTCGGCATCAAAGTAGCGCAGTGTTTCGATCTCATCATCGAAAAAATCGATACGGACCGGCTGCTCCGAGCCCATCGGAAATAGGTCTATCAGAGAACCGCGAACCGCGAACTCGCCATGCTCCTCAACCTGGGGTATTCGCAGGTAACCGGCGGCAATCAGGGCATCGACAAAGCCCTGGCGGTCGAGAGTCTGGCCCGTCTGCAGGACCAGGGTGCGTGCGGCGACATAATCGACAGGCGGCAAGCGTTGCAACAGAGCAGGGATAGACACGATCACGATGCCGTTTCGCATCTGTGGCAGGGTTGCGATAACGCTCAGGCGCCGGGAAATAATGTCCTGGTGTGGCGAAAAACTGTCGTAGGGCAGAGTTTCCCATTCGACGAAGTGCGAAATCGGCAGATCGGTACCGGCGAAATAGCGGATTTCGGCTTCCAGCTGGTCGGCGTGCCGTGGGTCGTTCGCCAGCACCAGCATCGGCTTTTGCAGTGAGCGTGCGAGTTCTGCTGCGGTCAACGCGGCGCTGGCGCCAACCAGCCGGCCAATTGACGAGACCTGGCCTGATCGATCGGCGAAGGCCGGATTGATGAGTATATTGCGGGTCACTGGATGTTCGACGCCTGGCGAACGG
The DNA here is from genome assembly GCA_022567775.1 of Pseudomonadota bacterium. Lineage (GTDB taxonomy): Bacteria > Pseudomonadota > Gammaproteobacteria > Steroidobacterales > Woeseiaceae > SZUA-117. The sequence goes on from JADFGH010000350.1 coordinate 1,938, forward strand.
ACGATTATCTCACAGACGATTTGCGATGTGACGCTACTACTGTCCGACCAACACTCGCTAGCGGCCCGGAAGTGAACGAATATTATGCTGTTGTAACATTTTTCAGTCACTGGACACATGAAATTCGATTGCACAGGATTTTCCGGATCACCCGCTTAGGAAGGGCTACGGTTATTTTCGAAAATCCGCAGGAGCCCTTCCTAAGCGGGCGATAGCCAATCTTAGGGCCATCATTTTGCGTTGTATTGACAGCAAACTCCGCTAAACCGGACAGCAGAGACCTAATATATAAAAAACGCGCAGCCAGCAGGCTGCGCGTTTTACTATGTTCTCAGTGCTGCGGGTTTAGCGTTTCGTTACCGCATGAATCACCCGGTCGTACTCGAAGAAGACGACGAATTCTGCATACTCCCAGCGGGAAATGGGTGGATCGCCGACTGCTGCGACGGTTGACTGCGGGGCGCCAAAACTCGCCCGGACACGTTCCTCGGTCATGCCGCGTGTCGGTTTGCCGGCCTGATCGAATGTCGACGAACCCTCAGCTCCGCTCATGTCCAGGTTCTGGGCATTCACGGTGCCCGGCAACCCTGTCGAAAGAGCGAGCAGGACCATTGCGTATACTTTTACCATCGGAGTCTCTCCAAACTTCTGCCGGTCAATATAACATCAGGAAGAAGGTCAAAACAGTTGATTTCACAGGTTTTTACACTGTCGGAGCCACTGTCACTCTGACCCAGGTCTCAGTATTGCCGGCCTGTTCTAGCAGACTTACGGTAGCCTTCCTGGGTGCTGTAAGAATGTG
>JADFGH010000351.1 GCA_022567775.1 Pseudomonadota bacterium
ATCGCCAGTCTGCGCCACTCAAAAGAATCAGGCGAACTGGGTCAGCGTTTCCGCGGAAACATGCAATACCACCTGGTAACGGTCCGCAGAGGATGACGCGGCTGGCCCGTTAGCCAGGTAGCTCTCGGCCATATTGGTCAATGCATCGGCCCGGCGATGGTCAAAGGGCAGGTGTTCGTCCTCGAATTCCCCGGAAACATCGGGATCGGCATATTCTTCCCCGGCGGCGCGTTCCCTGAGGCGCTCTTGCACGGCTTTTTCCTCTTCCATCGCCAGCTCGATGGCCTTTAAAACCAGGGCACCCTTCTCCGCCGGCAGGTGTACCTGCAGTGTGATCGAGCCGTCGGGTTCGTAGAACACCTGCAGCGAACGTTCATCGTGCTGCTTGTTGGCCTCCTGCAGATCCTGCAGGCGCTTCGCGCGCCGATATTTCCGCACCAGCGTTTCCACGTGATACGCAGTGCCGTGATGGGCGATCATCAACAGATAGTCTTCGTTTTCAGCGGTCGCCACGCGCGTCATGGCCCGTACCTTGGAGTAGCTGATCTCGCCCCTGGCAAAAGAGGCGCTGATCTTCGGCAGCTCGCCCAGGGCATTGGCCACCCGCACCTTCTCCCTGGCTGCGTTCATGCCGATGCCGCATTTCCAGTTCAACCAGTGCGCACAGGAACAGATGCCGTCCAGGTGCCACAGTTCTTCCTGACAGTTCGGTGATTTCATCACCGAGGGCCTCGGAGCGCCGGCAATGTGCCGGCCAGTCATTGCTCAGTGGTGCGACAGTTGCAGCAGCGGATGCAGACATGGGGAGCCTCACGGAGAGTGGCTATAAGAGCTGTTGTTATAACCAGTAGTATAATCCTATATTACTGATTACTAAAGATATTGTTTCTCGGTGTTTTGCCCGGTTTCGCTCGCCTGATCAGGTGTTCGATCGATTGACAACCTTGCCTTCCTTCAGCACCAGTAAGGTTCCAGCCGCCAGTGGCTGCCAGTGGTCCCCGGTCATCGGCACGCTCGCGACCATCGCGATTTCCTGTTGCGGAGAATTAATGCTAATACCGCCACCATCCAACCGGGCACCATTTCGCGGGCAGGTCTGCTGGTGGACCCAGAGGCCGGGCGCACGAAACTCACCGTCCGGCTGGCGTCTTCGGTCGGCGTGCGCAAATATCGCATCGTCGTCACAATATATAAAATTTGACAGGCCCAGTTGCCGAATCTCGTCGGCAAATTCAGTAATGATCGCAAGCCGCTGCGCCAGACCCGGCACATCGGAACCGCTCATCCAGAGATCGGACAATCTGTCCAACAGGGCACAGAACGCCCACTCGGAGTCTGTGTCGCCAAGCAACCTGAACCTGTTCAAAACGAATGCAGGTTTTGCCTGGATATTTTCCAGGTAGCCGTTGTGCGCAAAGCTGTGGACTTTGCCGCCGAGCTCCCGAATAAACGGGTGCGTATTGGACAGACAGTTCGAGCCGACATTGGCGGCACGAATGTGCGCCATCATACGTGTGCTGCAAAGCGGCTGCTGCTCGACGAACTTCACCAGCGCGCTTTCCGCGGCTGGTCCCGTGTCGCGAAATCGCCGTACGTCACCTTCGGAATAGTAAACAATGCCCCAACCGTCCTTGTTCACACTGTCTTCTGCACCGTGCCTGGCAAGTCGCTCGATTGACAGGTTTACTGTGGTTGGTTTTGAGCTCGAGAGCGCCAAAAGCTCGCACATGTTCCGAACCTCGCGTGGTAACGAAGGGGAAAGAATGCCGTGAATTACCGGTGCGAGGCAACGATATTCTCGCCGATCCTGCAATTATCACAATCGACTGACCTTGTGGTGAATTCCAGCCCTTTAAACGATTGTTCAAGTACGTTGCTGGCTGATATGAATTTCCGCTGACCCATCGCATACCATGGTTGTGTTGTGGGACATGAACTGAGGCTATATGCTCAGACTCGATGGGTAGTCGCCATTGCGGCTGAAGATGATAGAAGAGTCACCAAGAATGCTTCGAGTGCAGCTCCTGCTCCTCTTACTAATAAGCGGTCCGCTTGCATTGGCTGATGAGGTCACGGTGAATCACGGTGGCCTGGTTCTGAATGGCAATCTCGTGCTGGCACGGGCTGGCGGCATTGCTGAGGGCGTGATCCTGATGTTGCATGGAACGCTGGGACACAAGGACATGGAAATCATGCAATCGATGCAGTCGATCTTCGCCGAAAACGGGAAAAACTCGCTGGCCATCAATCTGAGCCTGGATACCAGTAACAGGCACGGCTTTTATCCCTGTGACCAGCCACATACCCACAAGCTCGGGGATGCAAGCGAGGAACTGGACGTGTGGCTTGCGTGGCTGGATGCGCAAGGGGCCGGTGACATCGTTTTGTTTGGCCACTCGCGCGGCGCCAACCAGGTTGCCCGTTACGTCGTCAATGAAAGTCCATCGGCCGTGGCGGTCATCCTGCTTGCACCGCCCATTGCCCCGGATCCGGCCGGCACTGCGTTCGCGGCAAAAGTGGCATCGGCTCCGATCGACGACTGGTTGAATGATGTGCCGTTCCTGCATTGCGCGAGCGCCAGGGTCAGCGGCGAGAGTTACCTGTCGTATTACGCATCGGCGGGTCTTTCCGATACGCCGGCGTTATTGCGGGAAATCGATATTCCTGTATTGGTTTTTTCAGGTAGCGACGACGAGGTGGTCGCCGCGGTCCGGGGTCAGTTCAAGCAAGGCGCCGAC
>JADFGH010000352.1 GCA_022567775.1 Pseudomonadota bacterium
ATGGCACCAACAGACCGCGAACGCGGGTTTCACAAGGAATCACGGCAAGGCTTCGGGCTGCACCGCACAAATTGCCCGCGCATGACGTCTGGTTGAAGCGTATGGTCGGCATGGCGGACTATTCTAAATCATGAACACTTGAGCTTTGCTCAAGTATCGAGCCATCCTGCATGACATTCAAGGATGCCCTGAGAACGAAAGACTTCGTGGTGACTGCCCATGTGACCCTGCCGCGGGCGCCGGATGCAGAATCGGTGATCCGGCAAGGCGAGATCCTGCGGCCGGCCGTCGATGCCGTGCAGCTGACTGATAATCCAGTCGCGCAGGTGCATATGTCGGGCATAGCCGCTGCGGCGCTGCTGCTGCAGCAGGGCATAGATCCGATCGTTCACATGACCTGCCGCGATCGAAATCGCATCGCGCTGCAAAGTGATTTTATTGGCGCGGTCGCTCTCGGAGTGACCAGCATATTGGTGATGCGCGGCAAGAAGATCCCGGATAGCAAGAAGCTCAAGGTGCGCAATGTCTTCGACGCACCCGCGAAGGAACTAATGGCGTTCATACGGAATTTGAAGGATGCCGAAATCGATTGGCTCGCGTCTGACTTTCTTGTTGGGGCCGCCGCCGAATTATTCGATCCGGACGCAGACTGGACGCCTGACAATCTCACCGGAAAATGCGATGCCGGTGCCAACTTTGTTCAGTTGCAGATTTGCTTCGACATGGGCGTGGTCCGCAATTACATGGCCCGCATCGTTGCGTCGAAGTTGACTCACAGGCTCAACTTCATCATGGCGTTGTCACCATTGCCCTCTGCCGATGTGGCGCACTGGATGCGGGATAACATGAAGGGCGCACTAATACCGGAGTCGATCATCAAACGGATGGAGCAGGCGTCTGATCCGGAACACGAGGGCATCGAGATTTGTGCGGAATTGCTGCAGGAGCTGGCGACGATTCCAGGTGTGTCCGGTGCCAACCTGTTGACATTGGGTAACCTTGAAACGATACCGGCCGCGATCGACGCCTCTGGCGTGCGTCCGTCGTAGTGCGGTAACGTACGCACGTCGCAAAGTCTGGAGAAGATCGATTTCCCATGAAGCTGACCGCGCAGGCAATTGTCGTAGAACAACTATTTCAGCAGGCACAGACGTTTCTGCAGACTGGCGAGGCCGAATCCGCGGAAGCCGTCTGCGCCGGTGCGCTGGACCAGTACCCGGATGATGTCAACCTCCTGTGCCTGTCGGCTCGGGCGCTGGTAAAGCTCGGGCGATTCGATGAGGCGAACGCGCGAATCGAAAATGCACTGTCCATCTATCCGGAGTTTGCACGCGCATACGAGGTGCGCGGCGAACTGTTGCTCGCGAAAGGCGAGCTGCCCGCCGCAGCCGAAGCATTTCAGCAGGCCCTGAAACTCGACCCCAAGCGACAACGAACCCGTATGCAACTCGGACAGGTGTTCATGCATATGGGCCGCGTGGAAGAGGCACGGGCGTTGCAGGGCGAGATCATGGAGTTCAGTCAGGACAACAAGGACATCGCCAAGGCGGCCGAGCTGGAGAAGCAAGAAAAATTTGCCGAGGCGGAGGAACTCTACCGTCGGATTCTGGGTCGTCATCCTGACAATGTTTCGGCGATGCGCTTGTGGGCTCGTCTCGGCGTACAGCAAAAGCAGTACCCCGCTGCGGAAGTGCTGTTGCAGCAAGCGGTTGAGGTGGCGCCCGGTTTCAGCCGGGCCTGGGCAGACCTGTGCGAAGTGCAGAGCGAGCAGGAGAAATTCGAAGACGCTATCAAGAGCGCGAAGCGGCATCTTAAGCTAGAACCTCGCTTTCCCGATGCGCATTTTTTGCTGGCGTCTGCCTTGGCGCGTGCCGGGCATCACCAGGATGCAGTCGAGTCTTATGACAACGGACTTGAGATTGCACCGGATAAAGTCAGGGCATTGTGCGCTAAAGGAAACGTAAAACGCACGATTGGAGACCAGGATGGCGCAATTGCTGCCTTCCGGAGCAGCATAAAGGCGAACCCGTTGTTTGCCGAGGCGTACTGGAACCTGGCGAATCTGAAGACGTTCCGTTTCGAGGATTCGGAAGTTGACGACATGCTGGCGTTGGTCGGCGATGAGCGCATCCCGCCCGAGGGTCAGGTGCAATTGAACAATGCACTTGGCCTGGAGTTCGACGGCCGCAAGGAATACGACCGGGCGTTCGAGTTCATCGATCGTGGCAACAAACTGCGGCGCGAGCAGGAGTTCTATGACCGCGTCGAGCACGAAGAGACGATCGATCAGTCGATCGAGGCTTTTACGCAGCAGTTTCTTGAAGACAACACTGGCCATGGCGACCCTGAGCCCGCCCCGATATTTATTGTTGGCCTGCCACGGTCCGGTTCAACCCTGCTGGAGCAGATCCTGTCCAGTCACTCCAAGGTGGACGGCACCCACGAGTTGCGTGATCTGGCTTTAACCATCCGCTCCAACCGGGAAATGAGTGGCCGTGGCGCGCAGTACCCGAAATCTGTAGCGAACATTGACCAAGACGGGTTCAAATGCCTTGGCAGTGAGTATATCGAGCGTACCCGTCGGCACCGCGGTGGCCGTCCGTTTTTTACCGACAAAAACCCGAATAACCACGTGCACGTGGGTTTACTACACCTGATTCTGCCTAACGCAAAAATCATCAACGCCAGGCGTCACCCGCTGGACAGTTGCTTTGGCAGCTACAAGCAGCTGTTC
>JADFGH010000353.1 GCA_022567775.1 Pseudomonadota bacterium
ACAACGGGGCCAAGCGCCGCGACAGCAGCGCCAGCCGGGCCTGCTCCTCCTCCGGGTCGCCGTAACCCCGCAGCACGCGGTCGGCGAAGTTGCCGCCCCAGCCGGGGACCAACTGCCGCGCCAAGGCCAGGTCGGGCTTCAACGACGCCATCAGGAAGAAGAAGCTGATCCCGTACATGACCAGCAGCGCGACGAGGTTGCGGGACACGAAGAAGCCCATGTTCAGGTAGCCCGCCTTGGCAGTCATGGGATGTTCCACCCACTCGTAAAGGTATTCGCCGCCGAAGAAGACCAGCATGAACATCAGGAAGGCCACCGGCAGGAAAGCCCCGAAGCCTTCCGCAATGCGCTTGAAGGGCCGTCCCCACTTGGCGTCGGTAATCTGCCAGATCACCGAGAGCATCACCCCCGCCTGAGCCATTCCGCCGAAAAATATCGTGTTGATGAGCAGCGCTTCCCATGTGCGCTCCGCCGAACCCATCGCCAAACCGCCGATGAACGTGAGAATGCCGAGCACCACGAGCGCCCAGAGCACCATACGCCATCCGGAAGGGAGGCGAAGATTGGACTGTTCCAGGATCTCTTTCATCGCTGGACTGCACTCCTCCCGAATTGCGGGCTCTTCATGTAATTCACCAAGTCCCAACGCTCCTGGCGCGTCGTCGCGATTGCGTAGCCGGGCATCAGGGGCCCGCCATAGCGCGCCTTGTTGTACAGGTGGGCCTCGGAAAAGACTGGAATCATCATGCGGATCGGGGGTGCGGGCATGCCCCTCTGGGTGACCGGCGTGCCGGCCATGCCGTCCATGCCGTGGCACACCGCGCAGTAAGTATCGTAGATGAAGCGGCCCCGGGCGATGGAATCCGGCGTGGCGCGGGTGGGGTTGGCGGGCTCCAGGTCGCGGCGCAACTGTCCCCCTACGATTTCCGTAGCACCGATGAAGGGCTCGACGCCGGTACGCGGTACCGAATCCCGCGGGAAGCGCTGGAAGGTGTTGAAGACTTCGTCGTCGGACATGGAGATGGCGCATGAGTCAGAGTCCGTTCATGGACGGCTATTTTGCATCAGCTGACGGTCTGCAACTGTTTTACCGTGATTATCCGAATCGATCGGCGGATGAATCAGCGCCTGTTATCTGCCTGCCGGGCCTGACTCGCAATAGCGCGGATTTTGACGGTCTTGCCGTGCGGCTCGCGCAGCGTCGGCGAGTAATAACGACCGACTTTCGTGGCAGAGGTCGCTCGGAATACGACAACGATCGAACGCACTACCATCCTGCACAATATGTTGCCGATGTCTGGGAATTGCTGGCATTCCTGGATATCGCCAGCGTCATCGTTATTGGCACGTCGCGGGGCGGCATGGTGGCAATGCTGATGGTTTATCAGCGCCCGGCATCAATCGCCGGCGTGATCGTCAATGATATCGGGCCGGAAATCGATCCGGCAGGACTCGCGCGCGTGGTGCAAAGCGCCGGATTGCTGCCGGCGGTCGATAACTGGCAGGAGGCAGTACGCGAAACCAGGAAAAACTACGGGCATGTATTTCCTGACTGGCCGGACTCTCGCTGGCTGGATTATGCGAAAAGCACCTACCGCGAGACTGATGACGGCCGGTTAAGGATGAATCTCGACTCAAATATTGGCGTTGCAACAAGAGAGGGAATATCCGGCCTGCGGCAGGATCCATGGCTGCTGTTCGATGCTTTGCTGCCGATTCCGCTGTTGGTATTGCGTGGGGAACATTCCGATCTGTTGTCAACGACGACGCTGGAAAAAATGCAACAACATAAATCGGACCTGATCGCCGTAACGGTCAGAAATCGTGGCCATGCACCCTACCTGGATGAAGCGGAAGCAATCGATGCGATCGACCAGTTCCTGGATCATCACTAGAACAATGCGCGAACGAACGCTGCTCTTGCTGGTTGCCGTATGCGCCGCTGCATGCGGCAGCGAAGCAGAACCTGCGAGCCGCGAACGCGTGACGGTGTCGGGCGTATCGTCCGGTGGCTATATGGCCGTGCAAACGCACATTGCATTGGCGGATCGCGTGTCCGGTGCCGGTATCGTTGCCGGCGGGCCTTATCACTGTGCGGCAGGAGCCGTTGCGAATGCCCTTGGACGGTGCATGTCGGGTGAAAATCTCGATGTGTCTCAATTGGTGTCGTTTACGCGCGAGGCTGCGGCCGCAGGGAATATCGCGGCAACCGAGTCACTGCACAATGCGAAAGTCTGGATTTTTCACGGTGCAAAGGATGCCGTTGTTGCATCGGCGCTGGCAGTTGCGCTTGCCGACTATTATCGAGAATTCATGCCGGCCGAACAGATAAAGGTTGTCGATGATGTTGAGGCCGTTCATGGCTGGCCGACACTGGACGCAGGAAACGAATGTCTTGAGATGGGTGGCGATTTCATCAATGCCTGCGGATTCGATACGGCAGGTCATTTGCTCGGTCATTTATATGAGAATCTTAAGCCGCCGAAAACGGATTCGATAAAGGGTCGATTGACAAGCATTGACATGTCAGCGTACTTCGATTCGGGGAGCGGGGTGTCGGACAGGGGATATCTCTATGTGCCTGAAAATTGTACCCATGCGAATTCCAATTGCAGGTTACATATCGCTTTTCACGGGTGCGGGCAAGGAGCTGAGTTTATCGACGATCGATTCGCGACAGCGTCGGGGCTGAATGTGTGGGCAGTACAAAATAGAATCGTCGTTGTCTAT
>JADFGH010000040.1 GCA_022567775.1 Pseudomonadota bacterium
CCTCGACTATAACCAGGTCTACGACTCGTTCAATGCGCAGGGAAATAACCCCTCGACGAACCGGTGGGAAGATATCTATGTGACCGGCACCTATCTGCACCAGGTGGAGACGAACGGCTTTTATCTTAGAATCGATCACGAACTCTCGTTCGCGACCTTTACGTCCATCACTTCCTGGGATGACACGGAAGTGCTCTGGACCTATGAAACAGGCGGCATCGGCAATAACAGTGGCACGGGTGTCACGAACTGCACCACCTGCATTTTCCTGAACGGCGCCTCCGCCGACGGCAGTCCGCAGGTAACTCTTGCGATCGATCAGGACCAGAAGTACACGCAGGCAAGCCAGGAATTTCGCCTGGTATCGTCTGCCGAGGAAGACTTCAGCTGGATCGCGGGAATCTATTTCTTCACGGAAGATTCCGATTTGATGCAGAATGTCCGCTTCGGCGCAGCGGCATTCGACACCAGTTTGCCCAACGATACGACGGGTACGTTTCCACCTATCGGACAACCCATCGGCGGCTTTTTCGGCAGCTTCCCGCTGATTAGCCCTGCTGCTGGTGGTTTCGGTAATCGGCTCGCCTACCAGTACGGCGAACTGGAAAACGATGTCTGGTCGCCTTATGGACAGATCGAATACGATTTCTCGGAAACACTGTCCCTCACAGCCGGTTTGCGATTCACCAACGACGAAAAAAGTCTGCCTGTCAGCCAGGTCGGCAACATAAGTACGCTCGGCGATTCCATCACGACGGTCTACGATAAGGGGCTGGTGCTGGCCCGAGGCTCACAAAACACACTCGCCTGTGACCTCGACGGTGATGGCAACAATACGTTCGTCGCTTCCGGCGGCGATCCAGCCAACACAGCGGATAATCGGGGTCTCCTGTGTACGGATAATCTTGTCCGTCCCGACCTGAACTTCGAGGAATGGGGCGGCAAGATCGGCCTCGACTGGCGACTCAGCGACGACGTCATGCTTTATGGCAGTTTTTCACGCGGCTTCCGCTCCGGCAAACACGATATCGAGTTCCTGCATGGACCGCATACCGGCTTTGCACTGACAGATCTCCAGCCGGAGACGCTCGACGCATTTGAGATCGGTCTCAAATCGACGCTGCTGGATGGAGCGATGCAGCTCAATCTCTCGGCGTATATGTACACCTGGAAGAATCAGCAGACGATATTCGTAAGCCCGATCACCGGACCGGCGTTCGTGAATATCCCGGAATCGGACTTGCAGGGCTTCGAAGCCGAAATGAAATGGGCGCCGGCAGAAGGCTGGTATATCTCGGCGGCACTCGGCCTGCAGGATACGGAAATACAATCGACTACCGACCCCCGTTTTGTACAGGTCGGTCACGAACTGCCATTTGCAGCCGACACTTCCGCAAACCTCCTGGTGATCAAGGACATCAACATCGGCAATAACGTGCTGTCACTGCAGGCAGACTATCAGTACCGCAGTAAACCCAAAATCTATGCCCGCGATATCGGTGCGGACCCGACAACCAATTTCATTGACGAAATTGAACAAGTCAATCGGCTCAACGCCAGGGTCAGTTATGCTTTCGGCAACGATCAGCAATTCGAAATTGCCGCATTCGGCGAAAATATCACCGAAAACGAGACCTGCTCCTACAAGTGGGACCTTACCGGCATCTCGGGAACGACCTACTGTGTTGCGAACGAGGCGGTCGCATTCTATGGCGTGCAGGGCAGGATCAGGTTCTGATCGTTTAACAGAGTAAGTCAGAAGATGTCGAGGTCGTCTGCGAGGACGACCTCGCCGTCATAGGTAGTCCGTACTTCATCGACGATAACAGCCTCGGGCACGCCGTAGAACAGGCCATGATAGAGGACGAGTAACCCGGGCCTTGCCTCGCTCGCCAGTTTGCCGAGATCACTGGCAAGGGTGTGCGACGATTTATGATAGTTCTGCCAGAATTCTGTGGCCCCGGCCAGTCCACTGTCGCTGATCACCTCGTGGAACAATAAATCTACACCACGTGATTTCTCCAGCACTTTTTCGCTGTATGCGGTGTCACCGGAAATCACGATTGACATGTCAGCGGTCGTAATCTTGTAGCCGTATGCAGGCTTTATTTCGCCATGGTTAACCGCGAAAGCCTCGATCGTCAGATCGTCTTTTTGAAACACGATGCCCTCCCCGATCTCCGTCACATTGACTTTGTGTGCTTTCGGGTTTTGCACTGGCTGTACACCTGACCTCCTGAGCGCCGTATCCGCCGCCATCATCTCGACCATGCCCTGCGTCATCTGCTCGAGACCCCGGGGCCCCCATGCGAATAGCGGTTTACGCCTGCGCCACCAGAGGGTGTATGCGAGTTCCGCATAGTCCATCGTATGATCGCTGTGCAAGTGCGTGAGAAACACGCAGCAGATCTGGCTCGGATACAGCGAGGGGATGTCGTACTGGTAGCGTGCGGTGACGGCGTTTTGAATCGCGCCGGCGCCGATATCGAACAGGTACGCCTCGCCCTTGTGAATAACGGCAATACTCGGCCCCGCGCGGTGTGCATCAGGCACCGGGTTCCCCGTGCCAAGCATGACAACCTGTGTTTCTTTGTCGAGCTCAGCCTGGGTTGGTTCGTCGCGCACCTCGATGATCGCGCTCGGTACGACTTTGGCGAATGGTTCTTCCGCGGTTCGCTGGCAGGCCGTGATCGTCAAAACAGCCACCGGCAGGAGGGCAAGGGCAATTATTCTATTCAGCGTCCCCGTCATTCGATCAGTCCACGCCGAGCCGGCTGTAAACGCGCCGGGTATTGTCCTCGAAGATCGCTTGCCGGCCCGCAGCCGACAGATTCTCATGGTTGTCGATGTAGCGCCTCGTATCGTCGAAGTAATGTCCGGTTTCCGGATCTATGCCGCGCACGGCGCCGACCATCTCGGATGCAAACAGGATATTTTTCAGCGGAATGACGTCCAGTAGCAGATCGATGCCAGCCTGGTGATAAACGCAGGTATCGAAATAAACATTATCCATCAGCAACTCATCAAGCGGCGGCCGGCCCATCATGTCCGCGAGTCCGCGGAAGCGGCCCCAGTGATAGGGAACCGCCCCGCCGCCATGCGGAATGACGAATTTGATCGTGGGGAAATCCCTGGTGACGTCCGAAGTCATGAGCTGCATGAAGGCCGTCGTATCGGCGCCAAGGTAGTGCGACCCGGTGGTGTGGAAAGCCGGGTTGCAGGCTGCACTGACGTGGATCATCGCGGGCACGTCCAGCTCCACCATTTTCTCGTACATCGGATACCAGTAACGATCGCCGAGTGGTGGCGATGTCCAGTAGCCGCCGGACGGATCGGGACTCAGGTTACAGCCGACGAAGCCGAATTCGTTCACGCAGCGTTCCAGTTCCGCGACGCTGGTCTCGAGACCCGCATCGGGAGACTGCGGCAATTGCGCCACGCCGATGAAGTTCTCGGGATAGAGTTGCGTGATCCGGTATATGAGCTCGTTGCAGTGTTCGGTCCAGTACTTGCTCGTTGACTCGTTGCCAATGTGGTGACCCATCCAGCTCGCGCGCGGCGAGAAGATCGTCAGGTCGGTGCCGCGCTCGCGTTGCAACTTAAGTTGCGCCCCCTCGAGGCTTTCACGAATCTGATCGTCGCTGATATTGATAACGCCCTTGATCGCTTCGTGATCAGGGTCCTTTTCGAGCTCGGCCTTTTGCTGCTCGCGATAACGCCCGAGTTCCGGCGGCGCCGTAGTGTAGTGGCCGTGACAATCGATAATCATGCCGATTCCCGTCTCGATATTCCGAAGATTACTGGTATGTGTTTCAAAGAGCATAGCAGCGCCGTATTATTAAGAAAAAGCATTTGTCGACCATGACCAGAACCCAGACTGCAATCCCCTGCGCCATACTTCGTGGCGGTACCTCACGCGGCGTCTATTTTCGCCGCCAGGACCTGCCCGGTGATGCACGCTTGCGCGACAGGATCCTGCTCCAGGTCATGGGCGGGCCGGATCCACTGCAGATCGACGGTATCGGCGGCGGCCATCCTTTGACTAACAAGGTAGCGATTGTCGGACCCTCAGCACGCGATGATGCCGACGTCGACTACCTGTTTCTGCAGGTGAAGCCTGAGGAATCCCGTGTCAGTGATGTGCAGAATTGCGGCAACATACTGGCAGGCGTTGGCCCTTTCGCGATTGAAGCCGGTCTTGTTACTGCGGGGTCTCCTCATACCCGGGTACGCGTTTATATGGTTAATAGCGGCAGTCTTTGCGAATTGACTGTCGAAACTCCTGATGGCGCCGTCAACTACGCTGGAGAAACCACGATCGATGGCGTGCCCGGCAGCGCCGCGGCGATCGTATGCGATTTCCTGGATGTTGCAGGCTCCGCCTGCGGTGACTTGCTGCCTACCGGCAACACCACAGACACGATCGACGGCGTCCAGGTGACCTGTATCGACAATGGCATGCCGGTGGTCTTGTTGCGCGCAGCGGACTTCGCGATCAGCGGCTACGAGTCACCCGACGAGCTGGATGCGAACGACGATCTGAAAGCGCGCCTCGAAGCGCTGAGATGCAAGGTGGGGCCCTTGATGAACCTCGACGATGTTGCCGGCCTGAGCGTACCCAAGATGTGCCTGGTTGCGGAGCCACGCCACGGCGGAAGCTTAAGCACGCGCACCTTCATTCCACACGTCTGCCATCGATCCGTGGGTGTCCTTGGCGCCGTTACCGTTGCAACCGCCTGCCTGTTGCCGGGATCAGTAGCAAATCACATAGCCGTTGTGCCCGATGAGCGCGACCCGACACTGGCAATCGAACATCCGGCCGGTAGTATGTCAGTCCGGCTCGTGACTGATCAAAGTGTTGAGGGCAAGTTTCGAATTGTGAAAGCCGGTGTAATCCGCACCGCACGCATGCTGTTGCGAGGTGACGTATTTGTCTGGAGTACCTGATTGAAGACCATTGCGCCGCCCGATCCGGATACGCGCAGGCCAGAGTACCGGGCACCACCCGGTTCCTGTGATGCCCATTGCCATGTATTCGGGCCGGCTGATGTTTTTCCATACGCCAGCACACGCAAGTACACGCCACCCGATGCGCCGAAGGAAAAATTGCGTGAATTGCACGACACTTTGGGGCTGGAGCGCGCCGTCATCGTGCAGGCCAGTTGTCATGGCACTGATAATGCTGCAATGCTGGATGCCATAGCCGCCAGCGACGGAAGATATCGTGGCGTTTGTAATGCAGACGATTCATTTACCGAGAGTCAGTTTGCAGAGCTGCATGCCGGTGGTATACGTGGTGTACGCTTCAATTTCGTGAAACACCTGGGGGGAGCGCCCGATCTCGACAAGATGCGCGCGATTATTGAGAAAGTGCGGCACCTGCCCTGGCATGTCGAATTGCACTTCGATGCAAAGGACCTGCTTGAGTACGAATCGGTTTTGGACGAGATTCCATTGCCGGTGGTTATCGATCACATGGGACGTGCGCCGGTAGTCGATGGAGTGGGTCAGGCCCCGTTTCAGTCTCTGTTGTCCAAATTGAGAAACAGTGAAAATCTCTGGGTCAAAGTGTCGGGTTCCGAGCGACTATCGGCGGAAGGGCCACCGTTCTCCGATGCGCTACCGTTTGCGAGGGCCTGTATCGACGCTGCACCTGATCGCGTCATCTGGGGAACGGACTGGCCGCATCCCAATGTGAAGGTCATGCCGAACGATGGCGATCTCGTCGACCTGATTCCGCAGATGGCGCCAACTATCGATTTACAACGTCAGTTACTGGTGGATAATCCGGCCAGGCTATTCGGATTCTGATCAACGGGCTTATTAGTATGGAAAAAATTGCGGTACGCAATATACGCCGGGCAGCTGCCCAGGACATTACCGCGCTTGAGTCACTCGGCGTCGCGACGGTTCACGAGGCGCAGGGGCGCAAAGGCCTGATGAGGTCTTATATGCGTCCCATATTCACGGGCGCACGAATCGCGGGCAGCGCGATCACAGTCCTGAACCACCCGGGCGACAACTGGATGCTCCATGTGGCCATGGAGCTCTGCCAGCAAGGCGATGTCCTGGTTGTCGGCGTAAGCGATGAGGACGAACACGGAATGTTCGGCGATCTGCTGGCTACATTGGCGATGGCCAGGGGCGTCAGGGGCCTCGTCATCGATGCCGGTGTCCGCGATGTCCGGGACCTGACAGAAATGGGCTTCCCGGTGTGGTCGAAGGCCATCTGGTCGCAGGGCACGGTGAAGGCGACAGTCGGCAGCGTCAACGTGCCAATCATGTGTGCCGGCGCCGCCATCAAGCCCGGGGATGTTGTCATCGCGGATGATGACGGAGTTTGCGTCGTGCCACGGGATGCAGCCGGATCTGTGGCACAGAAAGGCAAAGCGCGAGCTGACAATGAAGAGTCAAAGAGAGCACGGCTGCAAGCGGGTGAACTTAGTCTCGATATATACGACATGCGGGAGCCCCTTGCTGATGCGGGACTCACGTATGTTGACTCGGTGGACGAAATCAACGGATAGTCTGGCACTTCAGGAGATTTCAGTGGCTTTGGATAAACCCTACAAGGATATTCCGGGAACGACCGTGTTTGATTCGGACATGGCGCGTGCCGGTTATCACGTCAATCAGTTCTGCATGACTCTGATGAAAGCCGAAAACCGGGAGCGCTTTCTCGCAGATGAGCGGGCCTACCTCGATGAATGGCCGATGACCGGGGAACAGAAACAGGCTGTTCTTGACCGTGACTATAATGCGCTCCTGAAGCTGGGCGCCAACGTCTATTACTTCGGCAAATTGTTTTTTACGGACAAGGTGAGCTTTCAGAAAGGGGCCAGCCTTATGGCCGGTATGAGCGAGGAGGAATACCTCGCCATGATGGTTAACGGCGGGCGCTCGCCGGAAGGCAATCGTTATATCGGGGAAAAAGACGATGGCTAGAGTCACCGCCGGAGTCGCTATGTCTCACGTGCCCGCAATCGGCGCTGCTGTCGATCTCGGCAAGACAGGGGAACCATACTGGCAACCACTTTTTGCCGGCTTTGAATTCTCAAAGCAATGGATCGCAGACGAGAAACCCGACGTCATATTCCTCGTATACAACGACCACGCGACTGCCTTTGGACTCGACAACATTCCCACCTTCGCGATAGGTTGCGCTGGAGAATTCGAGATTGCGGACGAAGGCTGGGGTGCGCGACCCGTACCGGTAGTCAAAGGCGCACCGGACCTCGCATGGCATATACGCCAATCAGTGATACAGGATGACTTCGACCTGACGACGGTCAATGAAATGAAGGTCGATCATGGTCTCACCGTGCCGTTGACACTGATGTACGGCCAGCCTGAGGCGTGGCCGTGCCTGGTCATTCCGTTCGCGGTCAACGTCATTGTCTATCCACCGCCGTCGGGCCGGCGTTGTTACCTGCTTGGCAAAGCGATTCGCAGGGCCATCGAATCATTTGACGAGGATCTCAACGTGCAGGTCTGGGGAACCGGCGGCATGAGTCATCAGTTGCAGGGGCCGCGCGCCGGACTGATCAATCAGGAATTCGATCGGAAATTTCTGGACGACCTCGTGGATAATCCTGACGAGCTCGCCAATGTTCCGCACATCGACTACATGCGCGATGCAGGCTCGGAGGGAATCGAACTTGTTATGTGGTTAATAATGCGCGGCGCACTGGATAACAAAGTGAAAGAAGTGCACCGGCACTATCATGTGCCAGCATCGAACACTGCTGTAGGTCATATCATCCTGGAGAACCTGCGACAATAAGAACGGAGCCGACATGAAAATCTGCATGGTGGGGGAAGGCGCGTTTGGCAAGAAGCATCTTGCCGGACTCAAGAACATAGAGGATGTCGAGGTTGTGTCCCTGGTCGGTGGCGTTGCGGATGCTACTGAATCAATAGCGAATGAATTCGCTGTGCCGCACTGGACTACTGATCTCGAGGAAGGGCTTGCACAGGACGGGGTCGAGGCCGCAATTCTCGCGACACCGACGCCGATTCATGCCAGCCAGGCGATCGAAGTCATGCAGGCAGGCAAACATGTCGAAGTCGAGATTCCGATGGCGGAATCGCTTGCGGACGCAGAACGCGTCGTCGCCGTGCAACAGGAAACCGGACTCGTGGCAATGGTCGGGCACACGCGGAGATTTAATCCCAGTCACCAGTGGATCTACAGGAAGATTCGCTCTGGCGAACTGACGCTGCAACACCTTGACGTGCAGACCTTCTTTTTTCGCAGGAGCAATCTGAATGCAGAGGGCAAACCACGGAGCTGGACGGATCATCTGCTGTGGCACCACGCCTGCCACACTGTCGACCTGTTCCAGTATCAGACCGGCGAGGTCGCGAGTGAAGTACAGGCGATGCAGGGACCGATGCACCCCGAGCTTGGGATCGCGATGGACATGAGTCTTGCAATGAAAGTGCCGTCCGGCGCCATGTGCTCTTTAACCTTGTCATTCAACAACGACGGACCGTTTGGCACTTTCTTCCGCTACATCTGCGATAACGGGACCTATATCGCGCGCTACGACGACCTCGTTGACGGTTATGAGAAACCGATCGATTTGTCGCAGGTCGATGTTTCGATGAATGGTATAGAACTGCAGGACCGGGAGTTTATTGCATCCATTCGCGAAGGGCGTGAGCCGAGAGCAAGCGTGGGCAAGGTATTGCCCGCCATGCAAACGTTGCACCGTCTCGAACTTGAATTAACGCAAGAGCAATGAAAACCCAGGTGGCAATCGTAGGCGCCGGACCGGCAGGCCTGATGCTCGGCCACCTGTTGCACAATGCCGGCATCGATACGGTCATTGTCGAGAACAAATCCCGAAAATACATCGAGGAGCGCGTTCGCGCGGGTGTGCTGGAACAAGGCACCGTTAATGCGATGATCGATTCAGGCGTTGGCGATCGTTTGCTTAAAGAAGGATTGCAGCACGATTACATCGACCTTCGATTTAATGGCGAGCCACATCGGCTGAACATTAAAGAACTGTCACGCGGGCGCTCGGTGTGGGTTTATGCGCAGCATGAGATAGTCAAAGATCTCGTTGCGGCGCGAGTCGGCTATGACGAGCCGCTTTATTTCGAAGCGAGTGATGTCAGTATCCACGATATCGATACCGACAAGCCTTCGGTGCGTTTCATTCACGAAGATAAGGAACAGCTCATCGATTGTGACTTCGTTGCCGGCTGCGACGGCTTTCACGGCATATCGCGCGGCATGATTCCCGAAGCGGAATTGCGGGTTTACGATCGCCAGTATCCGTTCGCCTGGCTCGGTGTGCTTGCTGATACACCGCCGGCATCGCAGGATGTCATTTACGCCTACCACGAGCGCGGATTTGCGCTGCAAAGCATGCGTGGCCCGGATATCAGCCGCCTCTATGTGCAATGCCCGGTAGCAGATACCGTCGAGGGCTGGCCCGACGAGCGCTTTTGGAGAGAATTTCATGCAAGGCTGGAAATCAGTGACGGCTGGCATCAACAGGAAGGGCCTATATTTCAAAAAGGAATAACGGGCATGCGCAGCTTCGTCTGCGAGCCGATGCAATACGGCCGCCTGCTGCTGGCCGGCGATTCCGCACACATCGTGCCGCCAACCGGCGCCAAGGGCCTGAACATGGCGATCGGTGACGTGCAGATCATGACGCGGGCATTAACGTCGTATTACCAAGAGGGAAAGAGGGACTTCCTGGACAAGTACTCCGATACCTGCCTGAAGCGTGTCTGGCAGGTGCAGCGATTTGCGTCGATGCTTTGCTACAACCTGCATCGTTTCCCGGAACACAATCAATTCGAACACAAGATGCAACTCGCCGAACTCAACAACATCGCGCATTCGAGGCAGGCGATGCGGGCGTTTGCACAGAGTTACACGGGTTTACCGGTCGAACTGTTCTACGACCTCGAGTAATAGACAAAAAGGTCAATTAATGTTGAAACTGAAGAGTTTTGTCAGTGGCAAGTGGCATGACGGTGAAGGCAAGACCGCCACCCTGCTAAACCCCGCTACTGAAGAGCCGCTCGCGGAAGCGAGCACCGGGGGCATCGATTTTTCGGCAGCGCTGCAACACGCGCGTACGGTCGGCGGGCCGGCGTTGCGAGCGATGACTTTTGCCGAGCGGGCAGAAATATTGCAGGGGATTTACGAGGTACTTTTCGCCAACCGGGAAGAGTTCATCGAACTGTCGATCGCGAATGGCGGCAATACGCGCAACGACGCAAAGTTCGACGTCGATGGTGCTACTGCTACCTTGCTCGCCTACGTCGATATCGGCAGGGAATTAGGCGACCGGCACATTATCAACGACGGCGAGACAGAGCAGCTCGGGCGGACGCCGCGCTATGGCGGCAAACACATCTACACCACGATGTGCGGTGCTGCTGTGCATATTAATGCCTTTAATTTTCCCGCCTGGGGAATGATCGAGAAAGCGGCGGTCAGCCTGCTGGCCGGGATGCCGGTTATCAGTAAACCGGCAACCAGCACCGCCCTGCTGGCG
>JADFGH010000354.1 GCA_022567775.1 Pseudomonadota bacterium
CACAGTCGACCGGCATCATCGAAATAGCCGGCGTCACCGGTGCGGTGCCACACGGTGTCTTGCACCTGGATTTTAGTGTCACGGTCACGTGCAGGATCCGCGTATCCGGATATCACATGCTCGCCGCTCACGACGATCTCGCCTGCGCTGCCGCCGGACAGGCAAATGTTTGCGAAGGCCTCGTTCGTAAGGGGGCCAAACTCACAACCGGCCTGGCTTTGAATGATGCGAACGGCACAGCCGCGAACCGGATTGCCGACCAGCAAGCCGGCACCTTCGCGAGTCTTCCCGCGATCGGCGAGAGACACCTGTTGATCATCGATAGTAGCGATCGGTTCGGCTTCCGTACTGCCGTAAACAGTCCTGATAATCGCGTTCGGAGCGATCGTGCGCAGCCTGAGCGGCAGCGTTGTCCCAACCGGTCCGCCACCCGTCGAGATGCAGCGCATTTGAGGAATCGTCTGTTTTTGCAGCAGACAGTGATCGGCGAGACGTTCGAGTAATGCCGGGGACGCGACCATGCGGGTGGCGCTTTCGGTATTCAATTGATTGAGAACGATCCGCGGATCCGCCCTGCCCGGGTGTTTCATGTTGCAGGCCGGCAATACGCTGGTGATGCGATGGGCAAGATTGAAAAGTACGAACATCGGCATGGCAACAAAGTCGATGTCGTCTGCAGATGTTTGCGCAATACGATGCAGAATCTCCAGTTGCTTGCGGAGAAAACCGTGTGTGCGAATCAGTGCTTTTGGCTCACCGGTACTGCCGCTGGTAAAGCTCAGGATTGCCGGGTCAGCGGCAGATCTCACGATCACAGGAACACGCACCTGCGATTCCTGATCATCGCAAAGCAATGTCGCGCCACGCGCACGCCCGCCCACTACGAATCGCTTTTGAATTTGTCGCAGTTCGGGAAACAGGAGGCCCAACATAAGGATGGGTTTGCTGGCGACTATCGCGGCTGGTGGCCAGGCCTTGAGGATTTGTGCGATCGTCGAGGTTCCGTGTGCGGGATCGACGTGCATAATGACCATGCCGGCTTTAAGCAACGCGAGCATGACAACGTAGGTGTCGATCGAGATCGGTACTGCTAACAGCACTTTGTCACCGGCACGCAGCCCCCGTTTATTGAGCGTCGCAACAACGCCATCGACGTACCGGTCCAGTTCTTCGAAAGTGACGGTTCGCCGTTTTTTTCCGATGCCGGCAATCAGGGCCGGCCGGGCTGCCGCCCGCTGCAAAGCGTCTTCAAACAAATCGTAGATATTCATACTCACAATTCCTTTGCAAATAGCGCATAAGCGCGCATCGGCCCGGCGCAGTCGCTACTGATCTTCTGGCTGCGATTTTGCACATGCATGAGTGCACTGATTGCCGTCGTGAAGCCCATGTTGATGGCGTTTTTCAAACAATCGACGATCAGGACCCGTCCCAGTCCGCTGTATTCCTTCTGCGGCAGGACCGCGACGGTTTTTATGACGATCGCATCCATCTGGTGCTGGTATTTCAACTGCAGGAAATCGGGAGGCGCCAGGATGAAGCCAACCACCTCGCCAGCCTGTTTTGCGACCAGGATGAGGCTGGGATCGACTTGCATGAGCATTGGCTCATACAGACTGCAATAGCTGTCAATGTCCAATGGCGTGTACATGAATGAGGTTCTGAAACTCTCGCAGACAACGCGGTAAATGCCCGCCATGTCATCAACCGGGTCATCAACGTCTACGGGATTAATTTGCACGCCGAGGCTGGCGAATTTTTCGCGCAACGAGCCGAGCTCAGGCTGGCGATTAGCCATATCCGGATTGATCTCTGACACATAATGCGCAAGCGTCGAGAAACCCGCGTTGTCGAAGTGCAGCGGCCACTCGTCAGGATTGTCGGGCTCGAGGAAGAAGGGTTTCGCGTCGCCACGCTCGGTGATAAACCGGTAGTTCCTCCAGGTATTGCCATCCAGTGGCCCGACCGCGATGTCGCAGCGGCGATGCTTCAGTTCCCTCAAGGCATGTTGCAGAACAGCTTCACCGTACTGTGCATCCGTCGCGGCATAGTGCCCGATCGCGCCGGTGGTTGAGCCATTAAGCTTCGCGGTGTCGCGCCACCAGATCGAACAGCGCGCCCGAACCTGCTGGTCTGCATCCAGCGCCGCGAAATGCTGGTCAGCCCGCTCCAGTTGCAGGCGCTGCGATTCAAAACCGGTCTTATCAGTGATGTCGTCATAGTCTGACGACTGCATATCGAAGATGTCTGGCATTACCAGGGTCCTCCGACCAGGAAACTTATCGAATTGCGGAAATCTGTTGCCGCTAATGCCGCCGCTGACAGCTGCAGGGCGCTCAATACAGCCCAGGCAACGAGTGGCACCACCAGGTTATCCAGCCCGTGCCGGCAAATTGCCTCGGCAAGACAAGTAGCGGTGGCTACGATCAGCGCACAGAGGGCAATCTGCCAGGCAGGCAAAGCCGTATAGAAAGTGAGCATCGCGACGCAAATTGCTGCAGCGACCAGGAAAAACGCACTACAACCCGCAACGGTTTTGCCGCGCAAGAAACCGCTTAGCACGATTGACGGAATCAGGCGCCCGAAAATCGCTGCTGCGGCGTCTGCCAGGGCCAGAATCAGGACCGGGATGGCAAACAGCAGCGGGCTGCTGCCGGTGACCAGCAGCAGCCCGGCTATCGACAGTGCAAAATACAGCTCTCCCATCGACTTGCGCTCGC
>JADFGH010000355.1 GCA_022567775.1 Pseudomonadota bacterium
AGCGTGCTGGCTCCGGGATCCGCCAGGTCTCGGCCGATCGTCGCCGCCACCAGGTCCACGAGACCGGTGAGCAGGTCCTCCTTGGCGGCAAAGTGTTTGTAGAGCGTGGCTTTCGAGCCGCCCACCTCGGTGATGATCATGTCCATCGTCGTGCCCACGAAGCCATGTCGGGAAAAGAGGCGCATGGCGGTGTCGAGGTACTGGGTGCGTCGGTCCATCGCGCCTCCCTTCTTGATCATCAGGCCTTCTTGATCATCGGGCCAAGTGTCTGTACCGTACCGTACAGTACAAGGCACCCAGATCATGTCATCCATTGCATCGCTGCCGGCACGCACGACTTGTCCGCTGATTTCATGGCCCAATGCCAGTGGAAACGGGTGCCTGGGGCTGACGCCATCGAAATAGAAACCAAGATCCGTATGGCACACACCACAGCCGGCGACTTCGACCACGACCTCATTCGCTGCCGGCTCTTGCAGCTCGAATTCGACCCGGGCCAAAGGTTTACCCGGCGCCTCGACTACCCATCGCTGTGCGTTCATCAATCGGCCTCCGCCTTCGTGTTCTCCCAGACAGGATCGCGTTTTTCCAGGAACGCGTTGAGGCCTTCGAGCGGATCTTTGGTCTGCATCAGAGTGTCGATGTACACTTTTTCCACGGCGTCGAGCCTCACCCTGATTCGCTCGACAGCGTCATGGCGTACTGCTGAAAGAGCGATGCGCAGTGAACTTGCGCTCTTGCCGATGATGTTTTCATCTATCCACGCCAGTGCCGCTTCCGTCGGAGCTTCGCTGACTTCATCGACGAGACCAATCAGTTTTGCGCGCTCCGCATCAATGCTCTTGCCGGACAGGAGCAGCATTTCCGCCTGCGCCTGGCCGATTCGCTCCGGCAACAGGCAGGACGCCGCCGGTGCAATCACGGCCAGAGAAATCTCCGGCTGGCCAAGCATCGCATCCGGTGCGGCAATGATCGGGCTGGCCGCGCAGGCGAGCTCGAGACCGCCGCCGAGGCACTGACCTTGCACCGCTGCGACAATCGGCACCGGGTACTCGAGCATCTGCATGATCAATGCGTTTATTTTCTTCAGCATTGCCGCACACTGGTCCGGCAGGTGCTCCTTGACACTGGCGCCAAAACTGAAATGCGGACCTTCCGCATCCAGCACGACCGCCATGAGTCGATCGTCCGCAGCGTGACTCGCCAGGGATGCAGACAAGGCATCGATCATTTCAGCATCGATGATGTTTGCTTTTGGCCTGGCGAGCTGCAGCCTGAGTATTTGCTGGTCGCGCTCAAGCCAGGTTTTCAACGGCGTGTCAGTCATCGCAAGTCGCCTTTAATCAATGGCCGCCGGTGGATCCGGGTCGTAATCCCAGTCGGCATCCGGCGCCGGGTATTTGGCCAGCCATTCTTCCATCCACGCGACATGCTCGCGTTCGTCCCCGGCGAACTCCTCGGCGAGTGAACGCACGCGCGCATCCATGTTGCTGTTCGCGATGTCCTCGAAGAACGCCTTCGCACTCATCTCGTTTTCGAGTGCAAGTTTGAGGGCCTGGTGCGGCGTCATCAGGTAGTGAATGCCCGCAGTATCGATATTCTCAGGCGGCTCCATCCCTGACCATCGGTACTCCCATGGGGCGAGCTCGGGAAGCTTGATGTCGCCGGCCTGTTCGCGAATCTTATCCACATGCTGTTGCTCGAGTTCGGCCATTTTCGCGAACAACTTCGCGACGGCATCATTGCCGCACTCTTCCATCTGTGAGGCAAGATCGAGATAGCTCTGCACTGCCTCGAGTTCGATGACCAGTGCGTGCACCAGCAACTCGGGCATCGTAAAGGTCGGGGGAAATTCTTCGGGCGCACGACTCATACCAGGAACTCCTGCTCGAGATTGCGTTCATGCCGCACGTTGTCGCCAACTGATTGCGCGTATTTGTCTCGTGATCCCTTGTAAAGGATGCCGATGTTGAAGCCGTCATCCGTCATGACCCGCCTGGCAGCCTGGGAGGCGTCCGCGGTCGGCGTAACCGGCGCAGGATGCACTTTGTTTTTCCACTCACGCTGATCCGGCCTGAAGGTCACGCACGGACTGAGGATTTGCACGAACGAAAAGCCGGGGTGCCTGATGGCATCGACCAGGATCTTTGTGGTGCCATTCGGGTCGCCCGAGAAAGCGCGGGCGACAAAATTCGCCCCGGATGCGAGCGCAATGACCAGCGGATGGAAGGGCGAAATACCCGGACCGCCAGGCGCCAGCTTGCTGTCGAAATCGGACGCCGTCGTCGGCGACGGTTGTCCTTTGGTCATGCCGTAGATTTCGTTGTCCATGACGATATAGGTGATGTCTATATTTCTGCGGCAGGCATGCAACAGGTGATTGCCGCCAATCGAGAAGCCGTCACCGTCGCCGCCGGCACAGATGACATGCAGATCGGGTCTGGCCACTTTCAGGCCGGTCGCGAGTGGCAGCGCCCGGCCATGTACGCCATGAAAGCCGTAACAATTCAGGTAGGCGGGAATCCGCGATGAGCAGCCGATGCCGGATACCACGGCAATCTGCTCCGGTGGCAATCTCAGTTCCGCAACCGCCTTGGTGATACTCATCAAAACATGGAAATCGCCGCAACCCGGACACCAGACAGGTTTGGTGCCGGACTTATAATCACTCGCCTTCAGTTTGCAGGGGGCCTGGGCGCTCATGCCTTGCTCCATTCCT
>JADFGH010000356.1 GCA_022567775.1 Pseudomonadota bacterium
CTCGGCTGACAACGCAGAAGAAGCCGATGTAAGAACTGTCCGACCGCCGTGGATGGCGGCAGTGCAGGTGTTGCAGGAGCATTTACCTGCCTGACGGGCGATGTCGTTCTAGCTCCCCATACGCCATATTTCGCCCTGATCAAGCGATCGGTCCCGCTGCATCAGAATCCACTGGGCCTGTTCGTCGAGGGCGGAGCCACCGAGCGCCATCAATATCTGGCGACGTTCCATATCATTCTCCGCGCTGTCCAGCCGGCGTTTCGCGTTGTCAAAAATGCGCAACATGAACTCGTACTGCTTGATAAGCTCTTTTTCCGCAGTGCTATAGGCATAGCCCTGTCGAATCGCCACAAGCAATAACATGGCACCCATTGCGGTCATCAGTGGATCGCGTAAAGCATCGGACATGTTGGCGCCAAACAAGACGATCAAAGTGACGACGATTGCACTCGTCAACAGGCTCAGCAGTGCAAGCCGGTCTGTGAGCTGGGTTTTTTTGATTCTTTCAGTCGCTTTCTTGCGGAAGTAGCCTAATTGCCCGCTGTCGCGATCACCGATCCACTCTTTCAAAACATACTTGATGTCTTCCGGATCCATATTCGGTGCCGCATCACAGAGAGTGCCGGCAACCCGCATGACGTTTCTAATCCAGCCCAGCTCCGGGTCCTGGGTCTGTAAGAAATTGTCATGGGTGAATTTGGATTCGTTCTCGCTGGTGACGCCGGCAGCCGCCCAGTAATACTGGACTCGCAACCCTTCGGCGAGAGCACGGTAATCCAGGTACCTGCGATGCCACCCTCCGCGCTTGGTAAAAAATTGAACGCCGGCTGCGAGTAGGAAAAAAACCAGAAACGCAAACATGAAGTACTGCCAGGTCTTGAGATCTGAGTACAAAATGAACATCAGTCCCATGAAGAACGCGAAAACATGTGTTGCACGCAGGCTGAATACGACGCGCTTCTGATAATAAATTGCCAACCAGTCTGCAATGCAGAAGGTTCTATTGATATTGCCGATGCCTTCGGGCAGATTCTCTATGTCCGAGTCATCGAGCAACGGATATTTTTCGGCCTCGATTCGCCGTGCAAACCTGATCGCGTCGCCGCTGAACTCGTTACTGCGCTGGAAAATCAGCTCATGTTGTGTCGGTAATTCACGGCTGCGTGGCTGCTCCCTGTCCTTCGTAAACCACCAGCATGCAAGCGGCTGCAAGTCACTGTGAGGCTCGCCATCCGCTCGATCCCGCGAACATACAATGTGATAGACGAGATCGCTCTCGTCATCGATGAGCATCTGTTGTGTGGCTATCGTTGCACTCGTGTAACCGGGCATGATGTCGTCATGATGAAACCGCACGACCTGACCCGTGCCACCCAGGTCGGTCGAGTGTTTACCATCCCACAGCGCGAGCAGGATGTGGCAATGCGCACAGAGAAAGACCCCTAATTGTGCGTATTGCCGGTTCCGTTTCGCTCCAGGTGCCCTTATCTCTTCCAGGCTGTCGCCACGCGCCAGTGGCAACTCGAAAACTTCAAGGGCCTTGTCACATAGAGACAGAAATTGATCGCGGGAGTCCTGAGTCTCGAAGTCATCGAGATAGATATCACGCGGCATAGGCAACGGCACGACGAGATCGAAACCGAGTGCGACTGCCTCGTCCGCGACAAGCCGGTCGGCCCCCTCGGCAAGCGATGACATTACAGATATTCGTCGCTCCGGGTAGCGTTCGGCCAAATCTGCAAGAAAACCCCTGACGCGACCACGGATTCCGGGAATTTCCGACGTCTTCAGATCGCGATGACCCGTTACGGCGACGATCAGCGGCACAGCATAAGCGGCCTGACCGCCGGCTGTCGTTCTCGATTGTGTCTGCGTGAAGTCCATCCGCCCCGAGATTACCGCAAACTGACGCTTTCGCGCGCTAATTGCCGGTTTCTCGCAGCCTGAAGGGCTGGATTCAGTCGGGAGAGAAGGGAGGAATACTCGTACGCGCCGCCGGCACCGCTCAACACTGTCTGGCGGATCCCGGCAAGCTCGTACGCGCCGGGCCAGTAAGAAAAGCGGTGGCAGTTACGCCACCGCTTTCCAGGAGCTCGGCCAGCTTGCCGATTCCGCCGTCCGGCTCGCTCAAAGCGCGAGCAGTGCCGCTTCGGCTATTTGGAGTTGCTTGGTGCGCCAGATAAGATTGGCGAGGCGCATGAGCACGTTGCCCGGATCGTTTCGCCCATCCACGGTCCAATCACCGTTAAGCACCTTAGTTTGCAGGTCCTCGAGTCTATCTATGCCTTTGACCCATTGACCTGTCTTAATCATGCTCAGGGCCCTGCTATGATCCCTCAATAACCTATTGAGGCTCGGACTGAACAGGTTGCCCCTCGCGTCCGCGTCGACCAGGGCCTGTTCCAGAGTAAAGAAGTACTCGACGGCGAGGTCGATCTTGCACTGGAGTACCGCCTCGAAGTATGGCGCTGTACCTGGGACGAGCGCCAAATCGAAGTCCAGGCAGGCCTCGCGCGTGTTTAGAAAATAGAGAGTGCCCTTGAACGACCTGGTACGCGATCCGTTGAAGACGTCAGACGTGAACGGGCTCCCTGCTTCCTCGATGAGGTCCAACAGGTTGTCTGTCTGAAGGGACGCCTGCTCTACCAACTGCAGGTCCGGCGTGCAAGTGGTCGGGGTTCCATCCCCGCACAGGGGGGCTGTTATGCGGCCGGCTGGA